>JBGTMM010000157.1:0-2504 GCA_041743635.1 Bythopirellula sp. | reverse complement strand
TTGGAGGTGGGGAATACCGGCGACCAAAGTGACGCCGAACATCACCACAAGAACTAGGCACACGGTACGACAAACTCGCCAGTAGCGGCCATACGCCCTCCGCAAGGGATCGTCGTCATCACGTTTTGTGAACCAGGACATCGTTAACCTCGATAGGGATTGGGACCAGCCGCACGGAGAAACGACGGGCGCATGAAATAAGGCACCTTCTTGGCCAGCACCGGTTTCATGTTGCCTTGCAGGATCAGCACGCGGTCGTGCGGCAACCGTTGGATCGCCTCGGGACGGCAAAGGGGGACGGAGAGATGCCCACGACCGAGCGATTGGTCAGGGAGCAGCGACGCAGCGAGCGGGCCTTCGTTCAGAGAGAGATTCTCCAGCCCTTGCATCCCGATGGTTTTGCTGATGAGCTCGCACGTTTCATGGCCGCGTATCGCCGTGATCCACAACAAATCACTGGCCGACATAATCTGACGAACACCTTCCACACCAAACGTCTGTTGGACTTGACCATGGAGCTCTTGCCACGCACAGAAAACGCGCAAATTAAATTTCCGCCCAATGTTCATGTACCGGATAAAAGGGCAGTAACCTAATTCCGCCGCTTCATCAATTAACGCAGTGACGCCATTGCCCCGCGCCCCCTGACAAATCTGTTGAAACAAATAACTAAAAGTCGCCGCCGCCAGCCGCTGATGCGTCCGGATTCGCTCTCCAGGGAAACAAACATAGACCGTCACGTTACGACCGCTCTTGAAGCGTCGCGGATCAAACCCCGGGCCACTCGTATGGCGAAACACCGAAGAATAGCCATCGAAGAGTTCAACTCCCTGGGCGGCAGTGCCAAAACTGCCGGCGAACTGCTGCGGGGCCGCACTCAGGACGCCACTGAGGCCGTTGGCCAGCAGGGCCAACTCCCCCGCGAACGCACTCTTATCCATGGCGCGTAGAAAAGCTTCGTGGAGCACTTCCGGGCCGGCGAGCAACCGTTCGCGAATTCGTGGTAGCGTCGGTATCCGACCTTCACTTAAATCATCAAGCAGCAAGAACTCCAGCAAATTGCGACCGTCGCGTTCAAAAAATTCGGTCTTGGCGTCGATTTTAAGCCTCTCCGGGATCAACAGCTCGATGCGCGATTTTACATTCTCGCGGACCGTGGCGGCGTTGCCCGCGTAGTCAATCGAAGAGAGAAAATTGATACCGGTATCAATCACTTCATGCCCCACGATGGCCGACGCTTCTTCCGGCCAGGGGCAGAGCACCACGACATCGTTATTGAGCTTTCGCCTGGCCTCATGCGTCATGGCATACAGTTCGAGCGTTGGATCGTTGACCAAATAGTTACTCGGGTCTGTCAACAGGGTTGGCGTAAAACAAGCGGCCGTTTTGCCACCCCCGGGGGGACTGATGATCGAGCCCGAGCCTTCCGCGTTGTAGCGCAAATCGATTTCGCGGTGCCACTTGTCTTGCACGGCCCCCAAAAAAACGCCTGAGGACGTCGCAAGATGGGACTGTTTAAGCTCTTCATGGGACGCGAAGGACGTGGTCCCATGAGAGGCAGCCGCCTGCTTAAACTTTTGTTGACGATCTCGATACTTTTTCAATTTGCGTTGGTCATTCCCTGCCTTAAGGAATTGGCCAAGGGCCATGCCTCCAGCCACCAAGGAAGCGAACGTCGCCCAGCCGACGCCGCGTTGCCCCCAGATGTACAGCCAATACGCAGCGTACGCCCAAGCTGCCGAGTACACCAAACTCACGAGCGGCGGACGAAACGTATCAGGATCAGGTCGAGTGTGTGCTGAGGTGGACATCAAGCGGTTTCCTATTCATGAGTTATGTGGCGTCGATCATTTCGCGTGCCAACTATTGCCAATCCACTTTCTTCCAAGCCGAACTCAAGGGTCGAATCAGGGCGTGGCCCTCGTCCCCCGTGCCATTGAGCTCGATTGTTTGTTCACGACGCGTCCCTTGCCAGACGCAGATCACACGCACGGTTGCGGGCTTCGTCGTCTTGTAAGCGTTCAGCCAGAGGGTCACGTCGCTCAATCGCTCGTGATGAATTTTTGCCCATTCCCAGTTTTGATAGTCGGTGCCATCACTCCTGATCGAGCCGCTCTGCCGTACATCGCGGTACAGCGTGCCATACTCCGTTTGAGTTTGCCCGTAGTACAATTCCGCCGCGCTCCCCGTGGAGTGAATCCGCATATCAATGTCGCACTCGGGGTCTTGAGAAGTCCAATTGATCGCGAAGGCGATGTTGTCACCCGCTTCTTGGACTTCGGCCAGCACATCTTCCGCCGCTGCGGGAACCTGAGTGAGGGACGCTGCCGGAGAAAGATCGGGCACTTCCACCTCTGCGTGATTTGTGACACGGCGTTGTGGTCGTGACGGTGCCAAAGCCGCGAACCGCACACCATCACCGTCCTCCTGCGGCACGAGCGTGTCGGTAAATTGCGAACCCACCCCGCGAAAAGCAGTCTCCACGTCAGCCGTCACATGCGTAA
>JBGTMM010000156.1:0-5758 GCA_041743635.1 Bythopirellula sp. | reverse complement strand
GTTCTTGCCGTGCGTCGCTTGGCACTTCTCCAGGCATCAACCTCCGATCGATGTCAATCACAGCGTGATCGGGCACGACATTGGCCCCCGTGCCACCTTGAATTGTATTGACCGACACCGTGGGCCGGCCGCACAAACAATCCGCGCCACGGTGGGCCAACACCTCGCGATCAAACTCGCGGATGGCGGTGATCACATCGATCATCGCATAGATTGCATTCTTGCCCTGCCGCGGTTGCGATGAATGGGCGGCACGTCCCCGCGTATGACACCGCCACCGCACGATGCCCTTGTGCGTTACCACAACCGCCAAGTCAGTCGGCTCGGCGACGATCGCCCGGTCGGGCCGTAACTCACGCAGTTCTGCCAACGCCAGCGTGCCGCGGGTCGTTTCCTCGCCATGACTCGGCAACGAATCTGAAGCGGGCTTTTGGAACCACAAACGACACAGCGCCTTGGCTCCCGTGAAGCCACACTCTTCATTCACGGTAAGAGCAAGGATAATTGTTCCTAGTCGGTTTTGTGATTGAGCCAACGCCGCGAGCATCGCGGCCATGCCACCTTTCACATCGCACGCGCCGCGACCATAGATGCGGCCACCCGATTCCGCTCCAGCAAACGGATCGATCTGCATGCTGGCCACGCCGACCGTGTCTTGATGGACTTCCCACAACGTGATGGGAGGATGCAAGCGGCCAGAGACCCCCGGTACCAATGCCACGAGGTTATCGCGGCCGGGATGGACCTCCTGCCGCAACCAGCGCCAACCTTGCTCATCCACCCAGTTTTCCAGGAAATCGGTGAGCCGGGCTTCCCCGACCCAATTGGCCTCGGCGGAACCAAAGACCGGGTTGATACTGGGAATGGCCAGCAACTTTTGCAGTAAGTCTTTAACCATTATGGACATAACTCACGAGGCTCGACTTGGCGGTCTGGCCCATCCTAGCCGATCCGTCCCAGGATTCTCCAAATTTTCAGAAGATTCTCCAAAAGTGTTTGATTAAATGGCGAGCAGACGCTAAAATCGGGCTTACGTAGGCTTCCTACGTCGTTCGCCCTCTGTGGGTTGCTGCCCCACCCACAGGGGGATTTTTTATGCGCTGATTTCATCGCCCGATTTGCGTAATTTCTGCGCTCGATCTCTGCAAGAAAACCTGCCGCGAGATGCCTTCGCCGTTTAGTCCACGGTTAGCTGAGCAGCGTCTTTGATCCGCAATTCTCGTCACCATGCGAATTGTTTTCGCACAAAATCTCCTTGTTTCATCGTGATTTTTCTGGGGTCGAGTACTGTGAGGTCTCGCACGCCTTGGCAAGCAGCTACAGGGCGATATGGTTTAATGAGAGGCCAATCCAATCTGCCCTCGCGTTTACTTCGCACCAACCCGTTTAGAGTCTTTGCCGCCATGCCTGATTCCGCCCGTATTCATCAACAAGGCCCTGATCGCCAATTCGTTGATGAGATCCTTAAGAATTTTCCCGACCCGGAAACAGGCCGCAAGTTGTGGCAACTTGATCAGATCCACAATTTGGTGATCGAAGGGAACGAAATCAAGGTGACGGTTGCGCTCACCAGCTATTCCGCGCTGCTGTGGCAGGATACGCGTGAACAACTCGCTGAGCAATTACGCACAAAACTTCCCAGCAATCCCAGCGTGACCGTTGAAATCGTGCCGCACCATCGGCCCGCGGAACCCATTGGTACTTTGGGACTCACCGCCAAGAGCGTCATCGCCGTGGGATCGGGCAAAGGAGGCGTCGGCAAGAGCACGGTCGCGGTTTCGATCGCCTGCGGCCTGCATCGAGCTGGTTCGAAGGTGGGCCTCTTGGATGCCGACGTTTACGGCCCCAGTGTGCCGCACCTGTTGGGCGTCGATGAAAGGCCGCAAGCCATCGACCGCAAATTGCAACCCATTGATGTCGATGGTCTGCGCGTGATGAGCATGGGCTTTCTTGTGCCGCCTGGCGAAGCCGTGGTGTGGCGCGGGCCGATGTTGCACGGGGCACTCACGCAGTTTTTACGCGACACAAATTGGGGCGATCTCGATTATCTGATTATCGACATGCCCCCCGGCACGGGCGATATTGCCCTGACGCTCTCGCAACTCTTGCCGCTCACTGGGGCCGTGGTCGTCTGCACGCCGCAGGACGTTGCGCTCTTGGACGCGGTGAAAGCCATCGCCATGTTCAACAAAGTGAACATCCCCATCCTCGGGGTGGTCGAGAACATGAGTTACTTTCTCTGCCCCGACAACGGTATTCGCTACGACATCTTCGGCACGGACGGGGCGCGGCGGAAGGCCGAAGAGCTCGAAGTACCGTTCCTGGGTGAGGTACCGATTCAAATTGCGATTCGCGAGCGGGGCGATGCGGGAGAAACGACGGACAACTTTGTCGATCAAGATTCCGCACCTTACTTCGAGCGAATCTGTTATAGCCTCGTCAAGAATATCGCCATGCAAAAGGCCGCGCATCCGCCGCTGCCGAGTCTTTCGGTCCTGTAGCTGCCCGGTGCATTTGCCCGCGTGGAGAACCTGTCAACAACCACTGGTCGCGTTTCGACCGCCAAGCTGCAAGTCTCAACGCCTCAGCCGCTTGCGGCTTAGCGATCCCAGCAAACCTAGACGCGCAAAAAAAGACCGCCCCCTGGGAAAGGGAGAGCGGTCCGTTTCGACCTAACCGAGGAGAACCGTCACGAACGACGAGTTCTCTCGCAAGCGAAGTACTCCAGTTACCTCTTCTTGGCGGTCTTCTTCTTGGCCGTCTTTTTCTTGGCGGTCTTCTTCTTAGCAGTCTTCTTGGCTGCCTTCTTGGGTGCTGCTTTCTTGGCAGCTTTCTTTTTCTTAGCCATTCCAAAAATCCTCCATAACATACAGGTCAATGGTAACTTGTTCTATTCAATTCGATTGAACACAGAACAGCGGTCACCCCGAAAGAAAAAACATGTCACCCTTCCAGGGCTTCACGACAGATCATTTGTTCGACTTCGTTGTCTTTGATTGATTGTCTTGGACTTGAGTGTTGACTTCGTGTCTTTGGCCCCACCAGGTACTGCCGTAATGAACTCAAAGCACTTTAGTAATGAATTGAGAATCCAGAATGAATTTGAAAATGAATCGGGCACTGGGTCATATAAAGTTGTTAGCGTCATGCTTCACTGGTGGTATTTGTACGAATTCGCCAAATTTGTGCAACACATTTTTTACAAAAAAATGGATTCTTGGAGAAATTTTTTTCGGCGCGCGCCCATTTTTAACATCGCCATGAGCCCGATGAAGCGCTCCTTGAGGCACCTCGCCGCGCGATCAATAGAGCGCGACGCTCGTCCCATCGCCGAGCAGCGCTCGCCTTGGAAAAAATTGTCCTGAAGATGTCTTTTGACCAAGACTGGGGCTCGTCAAAGTGCGCAGCCGCCAATAGTTTCGCCAAGAAAGACGCCGCTGCGCCGCCGCGCCCTCGCGCGCGGCGAATAACGCGAACAACTCTCTCCAATAATCGCGCAGGTGAGCCGACCGTGGATGAATCGGGTCAAACCCGTACCAGGCGTTTGGCACGGAAAAAATAGGCATTTTTTGCGAGTTCGCCAACTCCCCGAGCCGTTCGTTAAGCATATCGGCACGCGCTAACAACTCGCGCCAACTCAAGCGACAGCGCGGGAAAAAAACTGATCGTAAGACAGCAAACTTGGCCTCGCTCATGCCGCGTAATGCCTCGATTGGCACGTCGGTCAGCGCGACTTGCGCCCCGCGCTTTGTGAGCCGCTCGCAACACGCCTTAACCCATTCGATGATGGCATCAACGGGTTGTTCGTACCCCAAATCATTGCCCACATCGGTCACAAAAGCGATCGTGGTAGAACTTGTTTCGCTCTCCAAAGCGTCCCAAATTTTTGACAAAGAAATTCCTGAAAATTTTTTTCCCAAGAAGCCTGAGTCTTGGCCATATGAGCGACCGAAACCCATCGCCGCATGAATTGCGATGGGTCTTGCCAATGTTTGGTAAGCGGTCTCGACGGCCAAGGGAAATGAGCGCGACAAGTTGCTCGCCCCCAATAGAACAACCTGAGTGGGCTGCTCGTGAGTCTCAATCTGAGACCATACATGTTGATTTTCACGCGCGTTCAAGGCAGTTACACGCTAGATGTTGTATAGCGCACTTCACAGTTTTTATTCTACTTGATTACATCAATCCTCTTTTTTACCACAAGCTTTGCCGATAGGCTTCTAATGTTTGATAACTTGAATAGGCCAGATAACCAAACATGATCGCCGTGAAGATCGATTGCCACATCAACAAGCCCACAACCGCCATCGCCGCGGCGGCAAAGACCGAAATGCGGAGCGAAAGAATGATCCCCCCGCGCGGATTGCCAATTTGACACAGCTCGCGGGAGATTCTCCCGCCGTCGAGCGGATAGATCGGAAGCAGATTCACGAGTCCCCATAAAGTGTTAATCCATAAGAGATTAAGCATCATGTGGTTGACGTGCGGATTGGGCAAACGCTCCCACAAAATCGCGCCTCCAAAGAGATAAAATCCGGAAGTGTCGATGATCTGTCCGGACGTCATCCTCAAACTGTCGCCGAGTTGAATCCCCACGCCCTGCCCCATCGCGCGCAGCAACACAATGAGCAGCAGCGCGAACGCGAAGCCGGCGGCGGGACCGGCGAGGGAAATGAGAATCTGCGCACGCGAACTGCGGTCACAGTCTTCGCAGATTGCCAAGCCTCCCATTCCGTAAAGCACAATGCGAGGCCGACCGCCGAAATGGCGCTGTGTGACCGCGTGGCCCAGTTCGTGGATCACAATCGAGATCACCACCGCGATGATCCACAGCAGGATTTCGGCTGGCGGGGTCGATTGGCCCTGTAGTCCCAAGAGTAACGTTACAAACCAAAACCACGGATTGATCCGCACCGGAACGCCAAGCACTCGGAAATGGAGATCACCCTGGCTTGGTGGGGGTTCTGCCAAGAACATCCGCGATGCCGCCTATTGAAGTGAGGTACGTAGATCGATGCGCCGCGACTTGTCGCGATGTTTACCGCCGCAAGCGGCGGCGCTAAATTGGTAGGATCACGCCGCGGCGGTTCGCTGCTTTTCAACGAATAGCTTTTCAATATACTCCGCGGCACGCAGCGATGCCCCCCCTTGGCCCACGCGGGCCTTGAGTGCGGCCAGACCTCGGACATTTTTCTGAAGGGCTGCATCGGACTTGAGCCACTCCACAATATGCCCCGCCAAGTCTGCCGTGCGATCCTCGCAGGTAAGATACTCGGGCATCAGAACATGGGCGTCCCGTGGATCGTTCGGGTCGTAATGGCCGGCCGTGGCGTCTGCAAACGGTTCTTCTGCGGTGAGCAAATTCACGAGCGTGATGTATCGCACTTTACGCAAAAAACGCTGGGCAAAGTGTGCCAGACGCGAGATTTGGTACAGAATCGCCGTCGGCTTGGTGTGGTACAACAGTTCCAACGAAACCGACCCCGAACAGGCCAGGCAACACTTGGCGGCGTGGATCAGTTCCGGCGTCTTAGCGACATACAACTCGGCATAGACGCCGCCTCCGTCGATGATCTCTTGAGCAAGGTCCCGCTGGCTTTCCTTGAAGAGAGCGACCGCAAACCGCACGTTGGGCACTTGCTTGCGGATCAGTTTCGCCGCTTTGAGGAACGGCAAGAGGTTGCTCTTCACTTCTTGGGTGCGAGAGCCCGGCAAGATCGTCACCAAGGGCCGTTCATCGGTGCGAAGGCGTTCGATA
>JBGTMM010000155.1:0-3296 GCA_041743635.1 Bythopirellula sp. | reverse complement strand
CTTTATGGGGCGCGGGATGCACGAACGTGACGAAGCCACGGGTTTCCGTGGGGGCCACGACGGCGCTCCAATCAATGGGCGGTTCGATCGGCGTGCTCACGAGGCCCACCTTCGCGAAATGCACGTCGGTCACATGCTGGCTGCAAGTAAAGACATGGTCGACGTGCTCGAAGTAGCGGCGGTCGTAATACCCATAGCCCCGCACACTGTAGACCGTAGCGATGCCACGTCCGCGGGCCTCTTTGAGCCCCAGCAAGATCATGGGATGCGCATTACAGGCGATCACTTGATCAGGCGCGAAGTCGTCAAGGTTCTTTCCGAGGAGGGTCAGATATTCGGCGGTCTCCGCGCGATCCGGAAAGTTTTCATCGTTATGCTTTGTCTTGAGCAACGTGATAGGCACGCCGTCGAGCGCAAAGCTGGCGACGTCGCTCTCGCGCATCGGACGCGGCTGCCCTCGGCTGCGTTTGCCACGCGCGGCGGTTGGGCCGGTCCAGTGGATCGGCACGTCCAAACGCTTCAAATGCTGGTCAATTGTGAATGGCACCCGGGCTTCGAAGCGGGCGGTCGTCAGCACGCGGCATTCGTGCCCGGCCTCCGCCAACCAGCGCATCAATGTGCGGAGGCTCTGCACCACGCCGGCCGTCGGATCGCTGAGGCAGTGGTTGTTGATCAGCAGAAACCGCATGGGCCGTGTCAACCTAAGCGCGACGTGCATCCTGAGCGCGACGTGTCATCCTGAGCGAAGCGAAGGATCTTCATTCCACCAGCACACGCTGTGGATGCCGGGAGCAAACTTTCACCAAGATTCTTCGCTGCGCTCAGAATGACGTTCGATGCATCTAGCGATTTTCGTCGCGGCCGCGGGACAACAGGGGTATTCCAGCCATCACCAACAGCACGAGGGACGACGGTTCGGGAATGCCTTGCGCGGCCTGTCGCGCGGGGCTGTTGGGCGTGCCGAAGGCGAAGAGACCGCCGGGGATGGGGGGATCGCCCCCGGCCGGTGGAAACTCGCTCCAGCTTGCCAAGTACGGGGCGTTGCGGGAGGTAAATTCGCTCTCGAAGGAGAAGCCGCTCAAAAACCCTCCGGGGAAGATTGCCCCCGCGCCACCCGATTGACTAAAATCGGCGAACCAGTGCAAGACGTAAGGCGGATTTTCAAAGACTTCCGGGTTGGGACCATACAAGTCGGGATCACCACCTTGCAGCGGGTCCAGCAGCGGATCGGTGCCCGCGTCGTAGGACGACCAGATAGGTCCCAGATCGGTTTCGTACGGAGGCTCCACGATCTCGTAGTCCCAGCCAAACGGACTTTGGATCGAACTCACATCGTCAAGGTCGAACAGAGGCAACTCCCAGTCAATTATGACCGGAAGGCCAATGGAGGCAGCGACGAAGTCATCGGTTAAAACTTCAAAGCCGCCACTCGTGTTGCGCACGGTGAACTCATAGAGAAAGTTACTACCCACGGACGTGACGGTTGCGTCCACGCGCGAAGTGTTCTGTATGAGTTGTGCATAAGCCGCATCAGGAAGCGCGACGGCACCCAGCGGGACCAGCGCGGTCGCCAAGGCCGCTTTACGGACGTGCTTGAGTGGTCCCCGAAGTAATTGGCGCGTTTTTTGAGTTAACTCGAAGGCGGTCATTGGTGTGTCCTCATGAGATCGTGAACCTGGACCCAGTGGAGCGGAACCCCACCTAGTATAAAGAGCATCAAGCTCGCCGCAAGGAAAAAATGGTGAGAAATCTCAAGCAGGCTTAACCCCTACAAAATCCTCGGTTTCCGTGCGTAAATGCCGAAATTTGAGGTAGTTGTATAGAAACTGCCGGGTACGCTGAACGGCAAGCTGGCTCCGTCGTTAGCATCAAACAGATGTTTTCCAGGTTTAATAAAACCCTTTTCCGTGAGGTATTCACTATGAACTGTGTTCCAATGTTAGCGACGGCCATCCTGGCGAGCATCTTCCTAGGCGAATACCGGAGTGCCGTTGCAGATGAGACGACGCCCACCAAAAACGCCGCTTCCCAAAATCTGTTTAACGGCAAAGACCTAGAGGGCTGGCACGCGGACGTGCCCGAGATGGATAAGAACCCGGCCGCGAAGAATCCGTTTATCGTCCGCGATGGTCTGCTGGTCGCCCTGGGCACCCCCGCCGGGCATTTGATCACCGACGCCGAGTATCAGAACTACCGGTTGGAGGTGGAATATCGCTTCTCAGGCAAACCGGGAAATTGCGGCGTGTTGGTTCACGCCTCGGCCCCGCGCGCGCTTTACGACATGTTTCCGAAATCGATGGAAGTGCAAATGGCCCACGAGAATGCCGGCGACTTCTGGTGCATTCGTGAAGACATCACGGTCCCCGACATGGAAAAACGCCGCGGCCCGCGCGAAAACTGGGGGACCGATGGAGACAAGGCGCGTCGCATCGCCAACCTCACGGACGGTGCGGAAAATCCCGCCGGCGAGTGGAACACGATGATCATCGAGTGCGCGGACGACTCGATCAAGGTGTGGGTCAACGGCGAGTTAGTGAACGAGGGCACCGATTGCACGGCTGATAAGGGACAGATCGCCCTGCAGGCGGAAGGCTCGGAAGTTGAGTTTCGGAAGCTTGAATTGACGGAACTCTAAGCTATTAGCCGCACCATTTTGGTGCGGAAAGGCCGTCATTCTCGCGAAGGCCACGCATTCCCGACCAAGATGGTCGGGCTAAATAAACAAGAGCGGAGGGCATGGGATTCGAACCCACAATCCATTACTGGACATCTGATTTCGAGTCAGACTGCTGGCCAATTCGCTTACCCTCCAGCGTCGGAATGACTGTTTAAATTTAATGCCTTCTCGACGTTCCGGCAATGATCCCACTTTCGACAGATTTCTTTAACCACGACGGTCACGACGAAGAAACTAGGCTTATTCTTTCTTACCGTTGTGGTCGTTGTGCCGTCGTGGTTCAAACTGGGATTCCTGACCATGGCTAGTTGCGGCGTTCGACTCTGCCGACGCGGCCTGCTGGACCAGTTTTGCGGGTTTCGCACCCTGTGCCAGGAAGACACGGCAGGGACAAAAAAACGGAGCAGCTAGCAGGGGCGCGTCGATAACTCTGCTATCCTGATTTTCCTCCTGCTTTCGACCAGAGAAGACCTATGGCGGCCGAGAAAACTATCCGCATCATCACGCGCGGCAAGAATGGCGAACTACGAACCCGTGACTACAGCCATGAAGACGCCGTGTTGAAGATGCACACCCAGATCGGCATTGATGATTGCAGCACGGACTTGAGTTTGCGGGG
>JBGTMM010000154.1:0-8181 GCA_041743635.1 Bythopirellula sp. | reverse complement strand
ACATTGGGTGAGGTGCCACTCACGATGCCCGGTTGTCAAGCAGACTTGATCGCCGCGCCAGGCCACAAGGGTTTGCTCGGACCATTGGGAACAGGGGTGCTATGTTTGTCGGATCGGCTGAACGGCGAACTGAGACCATTTCGTTACGGCGGCACTGGAACCTCGAGCGAAGATGACACGCAGCCCAACGAGCTACCCCACAAATTTGAGGCCGGAAATTTGAATGTTCCGGGCTTCGCGGGACTCGCCGCTGCCGTGGATTTTCTGCGCGAACGCGGGATCGACTCCCTCCAACAACATCACCAGCAACTCGCTGCGCGGTTGATCGATGGCCTCCACGTGATCGAGGGGGTCACGATTCACGGGCCGCGTTCCGCGAAATCTCGCACGAGTGTAGTCAGCTTCACACTGGAAGGTTATGATTGCCAAGAACTCGCGGCGCTGTTGGAGATGTCTGCGGGCGTTGAGTGCCGGGCAGGCCTGCACTGTGCCCCGCGAATGCATGCGGCTTTGGGCACATTGGACCGCGGCGGCACTGTACGATTGAGCCCCGGTTGGGCGACGACCGCTGAGGAAATTGATTCAACCATCGCGGCCATCGCCCAAGCAGCGGCACTTGCAGTGCGATAAGTTCTCAAATCACTTTCAGGGACGATTCACCATGGCCAAGACCACAAAAAAAGAAGCGGCCTCTGCCGAGCCATGGTACAAAGACGGCTTGAAATTCAAATGCACCGGTTGCGGCGACTGCTGCACGGGTGCACCGGGCTATGTGTGGGTCAATCAAGCCGAAATCGATGCTCTGGCCGAGCGGCTCAACATGAAACCGGCGGCTTTCGAGAAAAAATATGTACGACGGATCGGCGTGCGGAGGAGTTTGGTGGAGTACAAGAACGGCGATTGCGTATTCTTCGACAACAAAACTCGCAAATGCACGGTCTACGAACAACGCCCCCGGCAATGCCGCACGTGGCCCTTCTGGAATTCCAATCTCCGCAGCCCCGAAACCTGGGCAGAAACCTGCGAATCTTGTCCCGGCAGCGGCGAGGGAAAGCTCTACCAGCTTTCGCACATCCAAGAGCAAGCCGCGATTTTTAACGTGTGATTCGGCTGTCTTCGGTCATCCCGAGGGAGGCTTGCCGACCGAGGGATCTGGTTTGCAATACTTGCACGCATTGAAAATGTGAGCGGATCGCACCCAGTTTCCTCTCGTCGCAGGCTCCGATCGGAATGACATTCTGGGCAATTTGGTAATCTGTAACGGTTAGCTCAAGTTTGCCGTCGGTGTTGCCGATGATTCGCACAGGCAAACTCCAACAACCTCCGACACGCTTGAATTAGGCGAACTGGGTGGTTAAGGAAGTTTGCTCCGCCAGTAGATTGGCCGGTTCTTTGACAATTTGGTGTGTTCCTCACGGGTTTTGCGGCCTTTTCCTGGGTCCTGTGCAGCGCCGTAAGTTCTATCGTGGTTTGCGATTACCTTGACACTAACTGTTGCGCCAATTACACTTGGAACGAGAGGGCAAATTTCGCTTGTCTAAGTTAACTCATCTGGCGAAATCAATAAGAGCGCCCACCGGGACATCGCAAGGGGAAACTCGTCGTGACCAAAAAAGAGATTGTTAAGACCATTTCAGAGGAAATTGGTCTCACGCAATTGAAAACGAAGGAAATCGTCCAGAAGACCTTCGACGCGATTGTCGAAACGCTCGTTGAAGAAAAGCGGATTGAACTGCGGAATTTCGGCGTGTTTGAGGTCAAGCGGCGCGCCGCTCGCAAAGCACGCAATCCCCGCACGGGTGAGAAAGTCTTTGTCCCAGAAAAGTTTGTGGTGACATTCAAGCCAGGCAAAGAAATGGAAGAGCGGGTCCACGAGCTCGAACGGATGGCCAATGCCGCCGCCCAAGCGGCCCACCTAGCAATTGTCGAACCGGGGGTGGTACCGAATGAAAACCATGCCCCGCCAACAAGTTACGAATAGCAGACTACAAAAATATCCCCTTTGGAAAAAACATTGCCACCGAATGGCACTTCCATTGCGATACTCAGATCGCGATAGAACGGTCAACACAAATCATCGGCGGCGCGCCAATCTGCCCTCGGCGCGGCATAAGCCACCAGCTATTCTCCCACGACTTTTCTACCAGACGGCCACTCTTTCGCGGCAGATCGCGGGTATCGTCCCCGGCGACGGATTGCCACGGAGAGGGAATGTCGCACAACTTTTCAGACTTTTTTTGCGGGAACGGCAAAGAACTTGCGCAAGTGAATGCGCGAGCGGTATGCCAAATTGAAGAAGCTGCCCGGCTGCGCTGCGGGGTTGCTTCGAGGCTCAAGGAGGAGCTGCGCCAATGCGTAAATGGCTCTTAACAATGGCGACTGTCTGCGCGCTGGCCGGGAACACCGGCTGCCTGCTGCCGATTTATTCGGCGGACCCGGCACGGCGCGCCCAGCAGTTGATTTTTACGTCCGAAAACCTGCGTTCTCTTTTGGATGAGTGGGAGCGGATTTGGTTCTTGGATCAACCGTCGCACATGTCGCCCATTAGCGTCCACGGCGGCATTATCTAATACCCTTAAGTCTCACGCCATGCAAATGGTGGGAACTGGGCCGCGCTACCGGTTCGCGCACAACCGGTCGTAGCACGCGAAAGTGGAAGTTGTCGATCACCCTGTGTCGCGTGTACATTGGCAGCAGTGAAAAAACTTGCCGTGTCACACGTTCGACAGAATTCATGCCTGAATTTTCCGCTGCTCCGCCTGTCCCGCCTTCAATCACGAACACTGATTTGCGCGTCGATCTAGGCCGCTTGAAACTCGCGAATCCGATTCTCGTTGCCTCGGGCACGTTTGGTTATGCCCGCGAGATGGAAGGCTTGGTCGATCTTTCGAGGCTTGGCGGGATCATTCCCAAGACAATCACCAAGCTCCCCCGCAAGGGGAACGCCCCGTGGCGGACCATTGAAACTCCCGCGGGCATGCTCAATTCGATTGGCCTCGACAACGACGGCATCGACGCGTTTGTCGCGCACCACTTGCCCTATCTCGCCCAGCAGCGAACCGCGATTATCGTCAGCATTGCTGGCCGCACCCACGATGAATTCGTTGAGATGGCCGCGCAGTTGTCGCCGCACGAATCAATCGCGGCGGTGGAACTCAACATTTCTTGTCCCAATGTGAGTGGCGGGATCGATTTCGGCACCGACGCGGCGATGTGCGAGCGCGTGGTGGCCGCTTGCCGCGAAAGTTGCGTGCATCCGATCGTCGCCAAGCTCACGCCGAACGTCACCAGCATTGCCGATATGGCGAAAGCCGCCGCCGCCGGTGGGGCCGACGCGATTTCGCTCATCAACACTTGCCAGGGGATGGCCATTGATTGGCGTCGCCGCCGACCCCTGCTCGGAAACGTTATCGGCGGGCTTAGCGGCCCGGCCATCAAGCCGATTGCCTTGCGGGCCGTGTTTCAGGCGGCTAAAGCTGTCAACACGCCGATTATTGGCATCGGGGGGATCGCCACATGCGACGACGTGATGGAATTTCTGATCGCCGGGGCGACGGCGGTTCAACTGGGGACCGTGAACTTCTACAATCCAACAGCGTCCGTGCAAGTGCTCGAAGCGTTGCCCGCGGCACTAGCGGAACTGGGAATGACGAGTATCCGCGAAGTCGTCGGCACACTACAAACTGATTGAGGTGAGTAGGTTAGTAAGTGAGTAGGTAACAAATTCGCCTCTTACTCACTTACTAACCTACTCACTTACTAACCTACTCACCTTCAAATGCGCGTTCTCAGTGGAATCCAACCGACCGGCCGGCCTCATTGGGGCAACTACTTTGGCGCCATCGTGCAGTACATCGCGCTGCAAGATTCCGAGCAGGCGTATTACTTTATTGCCAACTTGCACGCACTGACCACGGTCCGCGACCCGGCGCTGCTCAAGCAATACTCGCTCGACGCGGCGCTGGATTTATTGGCCCTGGGACTTGATCCCAACAAGGCCGTGCTCTTTATTCAGTCCGACGTGCCCGAGGTGAGCGAGCTTTGCTGGATCCTGCTCACCGGCACGCCGATGGGGCTCTTGGAGCGCTGCCATGCCTACAAAGACAAGAAAGCCAAGGGCCTCACCGCCGACGCGGGCTTGTTTACTTATCCGGTGCTGCAAGCCGCCGACATCCTAGCCTACGACAGCGACACCGTGCCGGTGGGTGAAGATCAGGTCCAGCACATCGAGGTTTGCCGCGACCTCGCCGGCAGTTTCAATCATCAGTTCGGCGAAGTGTTTGTGCTGCCGAAAGCCAAGGTGCTTGACAGCTCGGCCCGCGTGCCGGGGACCGACGGCGAGAAGATGTCGAAGAGCTACAACAACACTCTCGCAGTGTTCGAAGACCCCAAGGCGCAGACTAAGCAAATTATGCGGATCGCGACCGACTCACGCTCCATGGAAGAACCCAAGGACCCGCTGAGCGACGTGCTGTTCCTGTTATATTCGCTCGTGGCTAATGACGCCGACCGCGAAGAGATGGCGGCCCTGTATCGCCGGGGCGGCTTCGGCTACGGCGACGTGAAGAAAAAACTGGCCGCGGCGGCGGAAATGTTTTTTGCCGACGCCCGCGCGCGGCGGACCGATTGGGAGAAGCGTCCTGATGACGTACGGGCCATCCTCGCCGCGGGTGCGGTCAAGGCCCGTAACAAAGCGGCGGAAGTACTGGCCAGAGCACAGGCGGCGTGCGGCGTGAGCGGATTTTAACGGCGTAACCTTGAACCACGAAAGTAATAATAACATGCGAATTGCATCCGTACTGCTTCTGGCGATCCTTGCATCTACTTGTCGGGCCGAGGATCCGATAAAGAAGGTTTTTGTCGACAATCTTTTTTTGCTAGAACTCCCCATTGGCTTTGAATGGACAAAAGTGAAGGAAATGGATGCCGATGGTGTGAAAGCTCGCTTTTATGTTGCTCAAAAGGATGCGTCTCCCTTACGATATGTACTAAGTGTCGAGTTGAGTCCGCGAAAAGACGACCCGCATCGAATTGCAGCGCTGAAGGGCCATTACAACGGACTCACCGAACAACTTAAGCAAGCCAAATTCACAAGGTTAATGGTTAAGGAACCAACTCTGAAAACGCCGGTCGCCGACGAAGTTCCTTTCGCAGTCAGTGCAAAAACTCCAGATGGCCAACAAGTTGCCTTATTCTGCGTCTCTATATTCAAACGAAACACATATCTTCTTCAGTGCATCACCGAGCCGGCCGACGGTGTTGAAGATCAACTGCTGCAGCTCGCGAAGCGGCTCGAAGAACCGAACCCCTAGAACATGTGTTACGATACTGGCGAACCAATGGCCCTACAAATCATCGGCATCGGCACGGACATCATCGAGTGTTTGCGGATCGCGCAGATGATCGACCGCCACGGCGAGTTGTTCCTTCGTCGGGTTTATACCGAACACGAAATCGAATACTGCTCGACAAAGAAATCCTCCACCCAACATTACGCTGGTCGTTGGGCCGCCAAGGAAGCGGTGCTCAAGGCGCTGGGCACGGGATGGCGGAAGGGGATCAGTTGGCGCGACATCGAAGTGCGCCACAAGCACGGCGGGGCACCCGTGATCGCGCTGTGCGGAGGTGCTCGTGAAGTTTTCGAGAAGACCGGCATTCGCACGATGCATATCAGCATCTCTCATTGCCGCAGCCACGCCACGGCCTTCGCGATCGCCGAAGGGGAAGTTCCCGACGCGGACTAGCAGCAAATAGTGTGGGTGAATCCCTTTGATTCTTCCCTGCAAATCCTTGTGGTGCGGCCGTCTCGGCTGCTACTGCAGGCGGGACGCCTGCACTACAAGCCGTCTCGCCACGCGCTGCCACAAGACAGTGTACCACGATTCGTCAACACGAGTGGCGGTAACTTTTCTTGGCCGGTGCTATTCGTCGTTTCAAACGCCAACCGCTTCCACAACAGGCAGGGGCCGGTTAGAATCTCGTCTACTACGCCGCATCTATGCTATTGGATCACAGTGGTCGGCCGAATTCCTTCCTAGACTTTTGCACAGGACGCTCGTTATGAAAAAACTGATGTTGTGCCTAATCGTTGTCAGTGCTTTGCGGACGTCGTCTTCGGCTGCTGAAGCGTCGCCGATCTCTGAGGACGAAGCAGCAATTCGCGCGAATGTCGCGGCGTATGTCGAGGCGTATAACAGCGGGGACGCCTCAGCATTGGCCGCGCACTGGTCGGAGCATGGAATCTACCAGAATCCCCTGACAGGAACGGAAGTGAGTGGCCGCGAAGCCATCGAGCAGGAATTTGCCGTGGTGCTCGAGGAGCTCGAAGACGCAAAACTCTCGGTGAGCGTAACCTCGGTTGATTTCGTGTCTCCGAGTGTCGCCGTCGAAGAGGGAACCGCGCAGGTTGTGGGTGCGGATTCGGTGCCGGAGCTAACGAAGTATTCGGCCGTCCACGTCAAACAGGGTGACAAGTGGCTCCTTGATCGCGTCACCGAAAAACAGAACGTGGAAATCCCCTCGCATTACGAGCAACTCCAGCCGTTGGAGTGGTTGATTGGCACATGGGTCGACGAAGATGCCGAGGCCCGTGTCGAAGCAACTTGCCAATGGGCGAAGAATCAAAACTTTATTACGCGCTTCTTCACGGTGGAGTTGCCGGATCAGCCAGAACTGTCTGGAGTGCAATTTATCGGTTGGGACGCTTCGACGGGCAAGATTCGCTCTTGGGCTTTCGATTCCGACGGAGGATTCACCGAAGGAACATGGACCAACAAGAATGATCGTTGGATCGTCGAGTCTGCCGCGGTGCTCCCCGACGGTCGCAAATCTTCGTCGATCAACATCATGAAGTTGCTCGACGACAATACTTTGACTTGGCAGATTACTGGCCGCGACGTCGACGGAGAAATCCTGCCGAATCTGCCGGAGGTCAAGATTACTCGCGCTAAGTCCCCTGAATAGCAGCTATGAATCTCGGAACCTGATGCGAGTTATCGACACACATCAAACAAATAAAAAATGAAATTAAGGAGTCTTACCATGTTTAAGCTACGTGAGTTGGCAGTTACTTTCTTACTGGTACTTCTCATTTGTCCGCTCGACTCGTTCGCACGAGGGGGACGCGGTGGGGGTGGTGGAGGACGCGGCGGCGGTGGCGGAGGCAGGTCAATGGGAGGAGGTGGTGGTGGTTACCGTGGGGGTTCATCTGCAATGAACCGTGCGCCGTCGATGAGTCGCCCTTCGATGCCCAGCCAGTCGCGGCCCAGTCAGTCGCGGCCAAACGTATCTCGACCCAGCACGGGCGCGATTGGTAGTCGCCCCGGTGTGGGTCCTGGCACACGTCCGGGTGGGGTCCCCGGCACTCGGCCCGGTAGTGGAATTGCTGCTGGTACGCGGCCCTCGGCGGGCCAATTGCAGGGCTTTCTGAATTTACCCGCGCAAGGTGCGCGACCTGGTACGGGGGGTGTCGCGGCGGGAAACTTGCCGGCTGGCGGCAACGCGGCGGTCGCTGACTTTTTCCACGGCGGAGGAGGACAAGCCGCTATGGCTGGAGCGGCGGGATCAGGCAGTCGTGCCGCTCAAATTGGCACTCGGGCTGAGGGGGCTGGATCGATTGCCGATAACCGGGGGGACCGCATCGGCGATCGCACCGATGCGCGCTCCGACTTGCGCGACAGCCGCGGAGAGAACCGAGATTTTGCCTCTGAAAATCGTGAGGGACGTGTCGAGAATCGTGGTGATCGCCAGTCGGTTCGTGTTGAGAACCGCGGTGATCTCCGCTCCAGTCTTGCCGATAACCGCGGCGACCGTCGCTCGACTCGTCAAGACGCGTTAGGCGATCACGCCGACCGGATCCGCGATGAACTCGGCCATCACTACGATCACGATCACCTCTTTGACGATTTTTGGGCAGATAACCCCCGTGCCCACTACCGCTTCCATCAGAATCCCGTGTTTTGGTCGTGGGCTGCATTTAACACGGTCGCGGCGTTCATGCCCTGGAACTGGGGCGAGGCGGCTTACTACGACTACGGTTCTGGTGGCAACGTGACCACGGAAGGCGACACGGTGTCCGCCAATGGCGAAACTTACACGACCGAGGAGTACGCCCAGCAGGCCGAAGAGCTCGCCACCAGCGCTCCCGCGCAAGCTCCGGTGGACGCTGAGTGGCTTCCCCTG
>JBGTMM010000153.1:0-2071 GCA_041743635.1 Bythopirellula sp. | reverse complement strand
CCAGAAAAAATGCGATCGTCGCCGCCAGTGATAGGGCACATGCATTCGCTGTCTCAAAAATCCTGCTGGCTTAAAAAATCCTGCTGTCTCAAAAATCAAAGCCGGCTCGGAGCATGATCGTGTCGTCGAGTTCTAGCGTGGGGAAACCCGATTCGGCGTAGATGATTTCGCGGTCGAACACATAGCCCACTTCAAAGTGTCCGCGGGCTTGAGTCTGCGTTTCCCATTCGATGCCAAAGATCGCACGGATATCGTTGATGTCGATGTCGTCGTCGACACCGGACCGATCCACGGTCCAGCGTCCGCCGCCGTATTCGCCGGCAAAATAAATCCACCATTGGCTGCCCCCCACGGTGATCGAACGGCGGCGAATCTTGGGATTGGGGAACACAAGATAAAAGTCCCACAAGTTGCCCGGTCGCCAGTGGACGCCACCGGCGGGCAAAAGTTTCACGTCGTTGCGATCCAAGTACCAGGCACCGGCCAGCACATCCATCTGCGGGGAGAGTGAAAGCACGCCTAACCCTCGGCCGAGAATACGCACCGAATCGCTGTTCACCTCGTCAAAATCACTCCAGACGCCTGTTCGCAGTCCCAAGTCGGCGGACAAAAACTGATTGATCTGCGGATGCCACGCGGCGTCGAGATAAGCGTCATACACGCGCGGCGGCAGGTCGCCCCCGGGAATTTCGGGGCCTTCAAGCCAATTGAACGCGAAACCCGGCGTGATCAACAGCGGAGTGTCCGGGTTATAAAAAATCGGCACGCCAAACGTCGCGGCCAACTCCGTGCGATTGATTTCCAGAGCGTCGGACGTGTCGTTACCGTACAAGTAGGTTTGCTCGAAACTGATCTGCTGCAATAACCGTTGCAACTTGGCGACCGTGCCGTCGGAATTGCCATATTGGTAGGAGCTCGATGACCCTTGAAACGGCAAGCCATTGGGAAACAGCGAGCCCCCCTGCTGTGGAATTCCCGGCGTCACGGGGGGAGCCGCCTGAGGCACGATCGGTTGCTGATAACCTTGCGGAAAATTCGGCGTGACGTTGTACGGAATGTCCGCCGGAGGCGTCCCCAGCGCGGGATTGCTGTAGGGATCAAACGTGGGCGTGATCTCCGGAGGCGAGAGCGGCGGGGGCTGGAATGTCGGCGCTGGTTGGTAGGCCGGCGCCGGTTGAAATGTGGGTGTCGTTGGTGGAACGACCGCTGGAAACTGCACACGTTGAGCCCATGACAGATTGGTACAAACCAACCAGCCAGCGATTGCGAGCAGCCATCGATGCGAGCGACGCAACACGAGATTGCCAAGGGTGGGCGGGGGCCACATGCGAAGACTACGACCGTTTCGCGGTTTCGCGGGCCAATTCGTACTTTTCCCTCCGGAACGAGTCAAGCTCGCCTGCCTCCGCTAGCAACCATAAACCTGGCAACCTGTGCTGGCGACATGCGAAGAATTCATCGCCACAAGAATCACAAGAAGGCACGAAAAGAATTCACGACAGCAAATACGCGACGGAATTCAATTTTTGTGTTTTTTGGGCTTTTCGTGGCTATTCTGGAATATTTAGCTTTCCCGGGATGCCGGGATGCGCGGGATCGATGCGCAAGTGCCGTTGGCTGCTGCCGCGTTTAATCCGGCGCTGGGCTCGGCTGCGGAGTGCTACCAGACAGATCTCCTGCCGATTGAACGCCAGTTGCCTGGTCCGCACGTCGCGATAACCCCAGCTCCGCACTCGCTCAACGAACTCACGCACATTTCCGGCGAGCGACCATTCCGCCAACTTGAGGGTGAGAATCAAGCCCCGTATCGAACCCGTCTTGTTGAGCACCACGTCCTCGACCGCATCGAGCGTGTACGTCGGCGGCACGTTCATGTCCACTGCCAGCCACCGCGCGCGGCTGAATTCTTTCTTCGGCACGTCGGTGCTGCGACGGCGGACGTGCAGAAAATTCGGATTTTTCGCCACCGCCTCATCGACTTCCGCGGGATCGATGCCGACCACAAACAGGCCCCGTTCCAAGAGCGCCTGCGCCGCGCCACCGGGTGAGCACCCCAATTCGACGCAGACCT
>JBGTMM010000152.1:0-8319 GCA_041743635.1 Bythopirellula sp. | reverse complement strand
TCTGACAAAGCGCCGCCTAGGGCGCTCACGGGAGAGGGAGAAAAGGGGGGGAGAAAAAGGGGACATTCTACTTTATTCAAAAAGTAGAATGTCCCCTTTATAAAGTCACTTATCCTGACTACTACATATTCGAGTGATTCGTTCGATTCGTGGTTCCCAATTCCTCCGCGACCTCTGCGCCTCTGCGTGCCAAATTTTAGTTGTTGGCTGTGTGTGTTGACACTACACTCTCGCCGTTAAAGCTGCTACGATCCACGCTGCTCATCTTTGGTGACGTCGGTTTTTCTTGGGGGCATGATGGCAGCTTCGCAATCGGAGGAATCTCGCTGGGACGACACCCTCATGCGCTGGTTTTGGTGGGGACGTCCCTCGGCGGCCACGATCGAGGAGCGAACGCGCCGGCGTGTGTGGGTGCATTTGCTCCCCGTGTTGTTTGGTCTCTACATTTTGGCCTACATCGACCGCTCGAATATCGCCGTGGCCAAGTTCGGCATGAACCGGCCCGTCACTGAGCAAGGCCTCGGCTTTGACGAGCGGATCATCGGTTTTGGCAGCGGCGTGTTTTTCTGGGGCTATTGGATTCTCGAAATCCCCAGCACGCTCGCCGTCGAACGACGCGGTGCGAGGCGAGTTTTTGTTCGCATTCTGATTCTGTGGGGAATCGTCGCCATTCTCATGGGCTTTATGGGCATGCCGATCATGGAAAAGCTCTTCGGCTGGCTGCCGAATTTGCCTGAACCAGAGTCCTGGCCGTGGATCGCCGCGGTCGCGAGCCATTGGAACAATCTGGGCACCAATGCCGAGAGCCAATTCTATTTTTTGCGGTTCATGCTCGGTTTTTTTGAAGGGGGCTTTTTTCCGACAGTCGTGATGTATTTGTCGATCTGGTTCAAGGCCGAGCATCGGGCCAAGGCGATGGCGAGCTTCATGGCCGCGATGCCCCTTTCCAACGTCATCGGGACGCCGCTCTCGCAGTGGATCAGCGATAATATCCGCTGGGCTGGACTGGCCGGGTGGCGATGGATTTACATTCTCGAAGGTATCGCGCCGGTGCTGGCAGGAATCGGCGTCTGGTTCTGCTTGCCGGATCGCCCACAGAAAGCGGCTTGGCTCAAACCGGAAGAGCGAGAATGGCTGCGCGAGGTACTCGCCGAAGAACATGCCTCTCGCTCTACGCGCGAACAGGGTGCTTGGATAAAACACATTGGTTTGGTGATGCTGCTGACGATTGTTTATTTCTGCCAGAATCTCGTCTCCTACGGCTTGTCAACTTTCATGCCCAGCATCGTGAAAGCCCAGGTGGGCACAAGCGAAACCCATGCGGCCTGGATTACGGCTCTCTTTTTCTTCATGGCCTTTCTCGGCATGCAGGTCAATTCTTGGCATTCCGATCGCAAGCACGAGCGAATCTGGCATGTGGCGATACCCATGATGGTCGCTGGTATCGGACTATTTCTCGTTAGCCGCAGCGGCGCCATGCCGCTATGGGGGCTGGCGGTGCTGATCTTGTTAGTGGGAAGCTGCCTTTACTCCCATGTCCCGACATTCTGGGCCATTCCCACGCTGTTTTTGGGTTCAACCGCCGCGGCTTCAGCGATCGGTTTCATCAACATGGTCGGCAACTTCGGCGGCTCGGTCGGGCCGATGATCATTGGTGAAGCCGCCATGCAAGAGGATTTCGCGACGGGACTCACGCGAATCTCCATCTTTCCCTTTGTCGCCGCGACGATCGTGCTATTCATCGGCTATGCACGTAAAGAAAAGCGGTCACTGCCCAAAAAGAATTTTTTTACCACGAAACCACACGAATCACACGAATGAATTATTCGTTTAATTCGTGATGATTCGTGGTTCAGTTCCCCCCCGAGGAGGTTCAAATTTTCGACTTTGCGGCTTCTTGGCTTTGGTTGACTTCTACTTCTAGCTCGAGGATTTCGCGCGTGCTGAGGAAGTTGCTCAGCAGTTTGCGGCTCTCGGCAAACAGCATGTCAATCTTGGCTTGCACGCGGGGGTTTTCTGAACGATAGTTCAAATTTCGTTCCACGTTCTCCAGCAATTGGTTCATGTTGGCCCGCGTGGGTAGTTCGTTGAGCTCATCCAAAAGTTTGCGTGCCTGAGTGCGATCCCCCTTCTCCAGGAAATCACGAGTTCGCGCGATCAGAATGTTGCGGCGTGCCACGACGTCGATCAATTGTTCTTTGAACGAAGTGAGCGATTCTTGGACCAGCAGCCGTGCCATATCGTCCGGGATGGGAACTTCCACCTTGGCGACCGCCCCGGGAACAACAGGCAACTGGGCCAACAATTCCGTATCGCTCCGCAGTGCGAGCATTTTGACGGGAAAACCACCGCGCTGCACGACGATGCTACCGGTGGCATCAGTGATGGCCAAGGGCGTGAACTGAGACTCGCCGGGCTTCTTTTGAAACACTTCATACCCACTCAGCCCCAGTGAATCGTCGTGACTGGCATGGAACCGCACGCGCGTCGTCGGCAAGCTCGGCTTAATGGCGAGAGCCATCGTTTCGATGCCTGCCCGACTTCGCCCGCCGAACGGCCGACGTGTTCCGGAGTAAACAATGCTTTTCCATGAGCCGGCAAGTTGCTCTTGGACGGTCAGGTAAGTCCAGGGAATGGTCACCACCTGTCCGGCGGTCGGTGTGTTGCCGCGTTTCATTCTCACGAGCAAGGGCTGATAAACCGCGTCCTTAAAGACGAATAATTCCTCGGCGCTCGAACGGCCCAGTTCGGCACCTTTCATGTCGAGCAGAACGTGTTGGGTGTCCTTTGGATCGACCTGAACTTTCGCTAGCGGCGCAAACGTCTCGCAAATGAGTGCAAAACAATGCTGCGAGAGGAGCAGTTCTTGCCGGACGAGCCGCTCCAGCGGAGGTGTCCACCGGCCCGTGAGACTATCGCGTTCTCGGCAAGCGATCAGCAAACCAGTCGGGACGACCTGGGCCGTGAGGAATATCTGCTTATCGAAGTTGTCGGCGAAATTCTCATCATGCTGTTCGAGTTCGCTGAATTGTGCGAAGAGCTTCGCACCCTCGGCACCCTCATGGCGCACGACCTCCATTTTCCAGAGCGGGTAGATCAGGTTGCGAATCTCGCGCTCAAGGTTTCTGGCCAATCGCTCGAGCGAAATCAAACCGGGAGCTCTCGACGAATCCACCGCGATCTGCAGTTGCACGCGATAAGGGGAGTTGGCCCAAGATTTGTCCTCGGCGGCTCGCGCGGGTACAGACGCCACTGCCATGCTTGCCACGATTGCCACGCCAACCAGCGCGCCACTGATTCGCTCCCTGGCTGTCATCGCGGCTCCTCCGCGCTTTCGTAACCGACATGCCACTCGGAAATGTCTTGGTACAAACTGACCGGCGTCTCGCTCATGCCCGACAGCGATCCACGATGGGCAAGGGAATTGACCGTCTGCCAGAGCGGAATCACCGGCAAATCGTCGAAAGCAAGCTGATGGATCCGCTGCAGCCGGCTGCGGGCGTCATTCCAATTGATGGAGCGACCAAGCTCCCGCAGCGCGAGATTCATCGTAGGACTCGAGCGCCCCGCCAAGCCGCCGGGACCGAGTAAACGGCGCGTGTCAACAATCGGTTCCCACAGGCAGAGCTCGGCATAGCGCAAATCCCAGTTGGAATCCTCCGCGAGAGTCTCTTCTTTGAGCTCAACAGGAATGCCAATCGCATCAAGTTGCCGTTTGATGAGTTGACAGCTGACGCGCGCCACGGCATCGGCAGGATGGACCAGCACCAGCGGTTCAGCTTTTTCATTTGGCTCCGCGCTTTTTTCTGTTTTCTCGTCCTTGGCATTCTCTTTGGCCGAGACGTCGGCCAGCTTTGCCGCTGCCGTGCGAGCGGTGGCAGACAGCACGATGGCTAAGCGCGGTTCGTATGGCAGGGGCAGCAGTTCTTGCTTATAGCCATACCCCAGAGAATCGCCCACAGTTATCCCCGCCGGCAGAGGACCGCTCAATACGCGAAATCCTGGCCGACTTTCCTTGCCCACCAGTACTTCGGTGATCATCCGCGGTCGGTCGATGCCGTAGCAAAGCGCTCGGCGGAACTCACGGCGCTCGATCAGAGGATTCTTATAGTTGCAGAGCAGCACATGCAAAGTTGGCAGGCGATACGCCGAAACGGTGACATCGGCGATCTGCGATACTTGTTCAAGTTGCCAGGGCGGCACGCGCTCGAGCACGTCGAGATCACCCCGACTCAAGACCGTCAAGGCTTCTTCGTCATTGGAGTAAGCCTCCTCAAGGACAACTTGCGTCGTTGTTTCGCTACCCTGCTGACGTGAAGTGAACTTAATTGTCGGTGGACTTTCGGCTGTCACGGCAGCTTGAAAGGGAACTGTCTCCTGCGCCAATTCGGCAAGATGCGCGACGGGAAACTGCAGCAAGGCCAGCGGTTTCAAATGGGCGTACCGCAAATGGACGACGACCTTCTGCCCGTCAACCACCTCCACACGGAAAAAAACATCGGCAAAGCCAGCGTCGTGATCTGCTTCCGCGGGATCAGCCATTCTCAAGCACTGGAGCGCAACCGCCTCGGGAGTGACGCCGACCTTCCGCCCCGCGTCATTGAAGGTGATCGTGAGTTGCAATCCCGCATCATCGAGTTCAATCTCTCCCCAGCGACATGCATACTCTCCTCCTTCCGTGCCAACGCGCACGAGTTCCACGAAACGCGGATTGGTGAGTCGTCCCACGCGCTCCTGCGACCACGTTCGCAACGCTTGGGAGCCGTCGGAAAGTGCTTGTTGTGAGACCCCCACCACAATCTGTGGCGACAGCCGTTCAATTTCAGCAAACAGTGTGCGGGCCTCTTCGATTTCAGGAAGGATGGCGATGGCACGCTGCACAGCTTGCCGCGCGGCCGAATAATCGCCCGCGGCGATCGCTTGCCTCGCGAGATCAAGTTGCCCCTCGGCACCGGCTTGAAATTTTTCCTGCCAGGTGGAAATGTTCGCCAGCGCGAGACCAGCATATTCCTCGCGCAGTGAATCAAGCATCTGCCGAGCGCCGGCAAAATCGCGATTGGCAAGTTGCTCCGCAATCAAGCGGTCCGAAACCCCTTCAATCGCCTTTCCTAACCCGCGATGTTGAGGACTGGTGTCGTGCAGCGCGGCCAAAATGGCCAGCGACTCGTCATACCGTTTTTCTTGGAAGGCGAGCATCGCATCTCGCTGCAGGTAAACCTCCGTCGCATCTGCGAGCCCCGGCAGTGTGGGATAATGTTGGTGCAAAAAATCAAGAAACGTGTAGGCGTCGTGGAGTTGATTCGCGGCGATGAACTTCTCGACTTCTTCGAGCACCAATTGCTCGTAAAGCACGATTTTGGCAACATCCGTCCAGGAAACCGCATAAGCGACCGACGGATCGCTCAGGCGACGCAGTTCCAACATCCCTTCCTCGGGAAACGGATTGGGAACCTCGCGTTTGGGGAGAATAAGAAGTTGCACGTCCACGACCGCGTTGTCGTTGGCTTCCGTCAGAATGATGCGGTCAAAGGGTGCCTGCTCGATGAGTGGAACGGGGGCTTCAGCTTTTGCGGCTTCAGAATCCTGTGCGAGTATGGCCGATGCGTGCAGCGCGCCGAAAGCCACCGCGAAACCTGCTCCAATCATCGCCCAGCGACTTGTTTTGAGACACTCAAACATGACGAGTGCTCTCCACTATGGGCGGTTGATCACAAGTAGCGTGCCGTCGGCCGCGGCCACTACCAAGCGGGTCGCAAAGGCCACCGGCCCGGCGATCACGCCTTGATCGAGCGGCGTGGTCGCCGCGAGCGCGCCGTCGGTGAGCTGCACACGGGAAACGCCCTGCTGCTGCCAGGCGATAAACACGTTTTCGCCATCGATGAGCGGAGAGCCGGTGGGCAGATTTTCCTCCAGCGGCGTCTGCCAACCCAGTTCTCCTGACTTTATGACATACACAAGCTGCTTGTTGTCGGTGGCCAAGAGAAAACCTTCCCCCGCGGCGAATGGCCCCCAAGTCACTTGCCCTCCCAATTTCACTGCGGGCTGTGCCTCCAGAGCCGGCAATTGGAACAGTGCCAATGACCCGCTGTCCGTCCCTCCCGCGGCAACTTGCCCATTCACGGCTAGCGGCGAGGTGAGCACAAGCGATTCCAATTTCGCTTCGGTGACCGCTTTGAGGTGCGGTTGAGGATCCGTCGCGACTTCAACAAGATAAATTTTCTGCTTGCCGTCGCTCACCACCAATTGTGCAGTTTCACCGATGCCGTAGACAGCCGGCGCGAGCCAATGATATTCTTGTCCTGCTTCTAAAGGGGGTTGAAAAGGGGTGGCAAGTTGCTGCCCATCCTCGGCATTGAGAAAGTAAACTTGTCCCACGCTTGTCGGTGCCACAAAGCCTTCTCGCCAAGCCACCAAGCCCGCCGTCAACTCACCGGAAAGTTTTAACAATTCCAGCCGACCACGCGGCGCCCCCGGCCTGAAGTGCAGAATTTCCTTGGCACCCGGTTCCCCGGCGGCGATGCGTCCTTGTCCCAGCGAAACACTTTCCGTGAAAGTGGGCAGCGTGCGTCGAGCGCCCGACAACCTGACGGCTTGATCTTGGATGCGGCGTGCGAGCGCTTCCCGATCCATTTCGAAAGCTGCTCCCGAAGCGGTGATGGCCGTGATGCGACCTCCGACAGGGTCAATCGCCGGCGGTCCTGCCAGGGGGACGGCCAGTTCTGTTTGCCAAACGCTCTGCCCCGAAGCGATGTTCGTTGCAGCCACAATGCTGCCAGCCTGCCCAGCGGGGCGGCGAACATGAATCATCACGTCGCCCACGGCTTGCAAAGGATAATTAAAGGTATCCCCCGCAAAATCATTCTCCAGATTGCTGAGACGAATACTGTTGCTCGTGGCTTGAATGGCCAGCTTGTTGAGCTGATTGTCGCCGATCCAGATATTTCCTTCGTGGAGCAGCGCAAAGCGGGCGAGACTTGATTCATGCTTTTCCGCGTCTCGACTGGCGATCTCACTGAGCGCGGTTTTGCCTTCCGCATTGGCCACGTCGAACGCCGCAATCTGTCCCAAACTGGTGACCACCACCAGCCGCCGGGCTTCGACCAACAACGGCGTGTCGACCGTGCCAGTCAACCGTTGTTCGCTGTCCACGCTCGTGGGCAAACCTTGTTCGTCGGTTCCCAGAATCATCAGTTGGCTCGTAGAGAGTCCCGTGTTCACCACCAGCACGAGCTTGTTCAAAATTTTCACCAGGGGCACGCCAATGCTGCCGGCCGGATGGCCCAGATAATACGCTCCCAAACATGTCTGATCCGCGGTGGAAAGCGTGTACAGACTCGAATGTTCGCCCAACAAATAGATCCGCTGGGCGCTTTCATCGACGGTGGGCCGCGCGGCCAAACCTTGGCCGAACTTGATCACACCCGTTTGCTCGCCGGTGGCCAAGTCCACGAGAATCAAGCGCCCCACTCTCTGGGCGACATAAACTCGCTCACCACTGATAACCGGCTGCAGCGATTCCCCCTCCAATGGCAAACGCCAGACAATATTGCCCGTCGTGCCGTTCATGCGAACCAATTCGTGGTGCACCGCATCCGTGAACAGAAAATCACCGCCCGCCAAGGCAATCGGCAAGGCGTGGGGATCCACCCCGACGTACTGCCTCCAGAGCAGCGCGCCATTGTTCGCCTGCAAGCCATAAATCGCAGCACCCACGCGAATCGCAACATTTCCTTCGGCGGACGCGGTGCCGCCGGAACGTTCGGCCAGAGTGAGCGAGGCCACCAATGAACTCGGTCGTTCCCCTTGTTCCGCCACTTTTTTCTCGGGCGTGTACTCGACAATCTCAACCTCCATGGCCGTGATTTCAGCAACTTTGGCGGCGAGCGACTCGTCCTTAACGAGCGCGGGATGTTGCTCGAGCAACTCGCTCCGCAATTTGTAAGCGGTAGCAATATCACGCGCTGTCAGGGCCTCTTGTATCGCGGTCAGGGCTTTTGCCAAATCGACGCTTTGCGTTCGACTGCGCTCCACGCGCAGGAGCGATTCTTCCACCTCATCCAGCAAAACCTCGTCGCGAAAATCTTTCGGGATATACTTCGTGTTCATGGAGAGCGACAACGCAGCGCGAGTTTGCTCCACCCGCTCGGCGGCGAGATCCATGTCGGCGGTTTCTTCGGCTTGAGTGGCCAAACCTTTCGCAATCTTGGGCAGCAGCGCTGCCAAATCGCTCTGTGCGGAGCGGAATTCCGCCTCGTCTTCAATCTCTGGCAGCACGCTCTTGGCGGTTTCCAAGGCCTGCGCAAAATTGTTGCTGCTCTC
>JBGTMM010000151.1:0-8150 GCA_041743635.1 Bythopirellula sp. | reverse complement strand
CAATAACGCTTGAGGGTGGAAATTGAGACCTGCCAAAGGGGGGGTACGTTCAGAGGCCTTTGCGTGGCACGTCCCTGAGGTACTCCTAAGGGCGTGACGCTGGTAATTACGTCACCACGCCCTTTTAGGGCGTGCCACCCGGAATGACGTAGGGTACGGAAATTACGCGTTTCTTGGAGACATCTGGCATGAGTGACGGGGCACGTAAGGAAACTGAGCAGTGGGCCACGCGCCTGGGAGTGATTTTGGCGGTCGCCGGCTCGGCTGTGGGCCTGGGCAACTTTCTGCGGTTTCCCGGAAATGCGGCCCAAAACGGCGGCGGCGCCTTTATGCTGCCGTACTTCATTTCACTCTTGGTGCTTGGCATCCCCCTGTGCTGGGCCGAGTGGACCATGGGTCGCTATGGCGGCTCGCGCGGTTTCAACTCGGCACCGGGCATCTACACGGTCATTTGGCGGCATTGGCTAGCGAAATACCTAGGAGCGATCGCACTGTTAGTTCCGCTGGTGATTTACATGTACTACGTCCTCATCGAGGCCTGGTGCTTGGGATACGCCTTCAACTATCTAACCGGCGACCTGATAATCGGCGGCGGCGGCGAGATTGACCGCTTGATGGCGGATGCCAAGGTTACGGCTTCCTCCGACGCCGAAGCGGCGTCCGCCGCCTACAACACCTTTTTCGCTCAATTCGTCGGAAGCAACGCCGATGGCTTCGTCATGGGCGCTGGAAGCTACGGCGGGCGATGGCAGTGGGTGCTGGTAGGCGTGTTTCTCTTTAACTTCGTATTGATCTATCGCGGCGTGACAAAAGGCATCGAGCGCTTTTGCCGCGTGGCCATGCCGCTGATGGCGATCCTGGCCCTGTTGGTGTTGGCGCGGGTGCTCACCTTGGGCACTCCCGATCCCACGAAGCCCGCCCAATCGGTACTCGGCGGCCTGAACTATATGTGGGAACCCAAGTTCGACGCCCTAAGCAACCCCAGCACCTGGCTGGCAGCCTCGGGGCAAATCTTCTTCACGCTGTCTGTTGGATTCGGAATCATCATCAACTATGCCAGCTATCTGCGACGATCCGACGACATCGTTTTAAGCGGACTGACGTCGAGTAGCGTCAATGAGTTCTTCGAGGTCTGTCTGGGCGGCCTGATCACGCTGCCGGTGGCATTTATCTTCTTGGGGCTGGCTACCGGAGAGTTCACCGACTCTTCATTCTCGCTTGGCTTTAAGGCGCTGCCCAATGTGTTCACGCGCATGTGGGGCGGACAACTCTTTGGGTTCTTATGGTTTCTCGTGCTATTTATCGCGGCGATTACCAGCAGTGTGTCGATGTTGCAACCGGTGATCGCCTTTCTGGAAGAAGGCTTCGGATTGAGACGGCATGCCTCAGCAACCCTTCTGGGGCTGATCACCGCGCTGGGCGTTGGTTTCACGCTCTACTTTTCCAAGGATTTGATGGCACTGGACACCATGGATTTTTGGGTCGGCAACGTGATGATCCTGACGTTGGCTCTCGTCCAATCACTGCTTTATGGCTGGGCCTTGGGCATCGACCGGGGTGAGCGCGAGGCGCACCTGGGCGCCCACTTGCGTATCCCGCGCTTCGTGCAGTACATGCTGAAATACGTCATACCGGCGTATTTAATTGTCATCCTCGGCGCGTTTATCTACAGCGACGTCCCTAAGAGAGCGAAGGCTATCTGGAACACCCCCGTGGCCCTCAATTCGATCATCTTCATTGCAGTAGTCTTTGCCTTTCTCCTGCTCATGGTCCGTATTGCTGGTAAACGGTGGGAGCGAGAAAAGCGGTTCTCGGCGATAAGCGACGACATAAACACGACCTGAGTTCCTGCGTAGGAAAGAACAGAACATAATGAGCACTTCGGCTGTAGTTGTGATGGCACTCTCCGTCTGCGCCGTCCTCGCCTTAACCAGCTTCTGCATTTATCGCGTGCTGAGGCTGCCCCCGGTCGAGGATGAAGATCTGAAGGGACCACTTGCCATCGACACGAAGGACACCGAGAACGCGGATTAAACAGCAGACGCGATAGTGCTATCCGTGGGAAAATACTCCGCGACAATGCCACGAAACTCGGCGGGAGATTGCATCGTGGCCACGCGCTTACGGAATTCGCGCGCTCCCCGGCGGCCTTGCGCGTAGCAGCAAGCAAATTTGCGCATCAAGATTGTCGCCTTCTCCGCGCCAAAGCGCTCACACACCAATTCAAAATGGTGCAGCAGCAGTTGTCTTTCCTCGGCAAGGGTCGGTTCCGGCGGAATCGGCTCGCCTCGAATCGCCGCGGCGGCTTGCGCGAATAGCCACGGCTTGGCGAGCGAAGCCCGGGCGATCATCACGCCGTCGACGTCGTAGCGGCGGAAGGCGTCCACCACCTTTTGCGGTGTGTCGAGATCGCCATTGCCGATCAGCGGAATCCGCTTCAGATGCGGCTTGATCGCCGCGATGCGGTCCCAATCGGCCGAGCCGGTGAACATATCCGCCGCCGTGCGGCCATGCACGGTGAGCGCCGCCGCACCAGCTCCTTCGACCACTTGAGCAATGTCGCAGGCGTTGATCGTGTCCCGGGTGCAGCCCAAACGAATCTTGGCTGTCACCGGCGTCGGGGCACACGCGGCGACGACTTGCTCGATAATCTGGCCCATGCGGTCGGGGTGGCTGAGCAGATACGAACCGCTGTGGGCTTTTTGCGTGACGTTCCGCACAGGGCAGCCGAAATTGATGTCAACCACGCTGACGCCATACTCACCGGCCAGCCGCGCACCGACTTTGGCGAGCGTCGCCGGTTCATTATCCCAAATCTGCACGGCGAGCGGCCGCGCTTCCTCTGCTACGCCCCACAAGCGGTCGGGATGCTCGGCCTCCTGTTCGTCGAGCCACACAAATCCGCGGGCGTTGACCATCTCGGTGGCCAAGAGGCCAACGCCGCCAAATTCGCGGACAATCTGCCGGAAGGCGTAGTTGGTGAACCCCGCCATGGGCGCCTGCAAGATCGGTGGATCGATCAGCAGCGGGCCGATGTAAAACGGCTTGGCGATGGGGGGATTAAACAATGACATATTGGCATGCCATGCTTCGGTACGAATCTGATCCCTAGCGCGTCTAGCTCTCATGACAACTCAAACCACTGACGCAACGATCGCTCAACGAGCATCGCATCCTGCGATGATAAGTGGCCCACGGACTTCAGGATCAGGCTGTCGTGGATGAGGTAAACTCCTCTCTTCACTGTCGAAGGCAAATTCAGCCCTGCGGCTTGCCAGTCCGTTAATACGAACTCTCCACGCAAAACCCGACCGGACCTGCTCGTGAGTGGCACGATAAAATAGTCTGGTGAGTTGGCTAGCACACCGACCACTACTGCCGGCCGAACCTTGGCGGCAGTAAGGTCAGAGAATGGATAGCGAAGGAGAATCACTTCATTCCTGGAGTAGTTGGGCATAAGCGTCGTCCTCGGCATTGTCCCATACGGCGGCCAATGTTGTTTGACTGGCCTCTAGCCAGAACCGAGCCTCATTTTCCGCCAACACCGTTACGAGCAGCTTGGTTCCTTCGGGTATCTCGATTGGCTCGGAAAGCTGAATCTGGCCGCCCTGTACGCTTGCCAACACTGTTTGCAACATAAAGTGATCCTCGCGAAGAGTAAAAACGCATGTTTATTATCGGACACACCGCCTCTTCTGTAAACCTTGAACAGGAGTGTTAAACATTGTTTCTCAAGCGGCTTTAACAAATGGGGGAGCGGGAACAGCAGTGAAGGGGGCGACGAGGGACATTGGCTCGTTGTAGGCGAACTTCTGCGAGAGTAGGAGACCGCTAAGCCGCAAGCGGCCGTCGTCGCCGCAACAGTTCCAGATTAGCCAACATGCACAGCACGAGTGAACAGGGCTCGGGAACCACATTGAATGCGGAAATTGGGCCCGAGCCGTAGTTGTCCTGCCAAACGGCAAGATCGCTGCCGCTCCGCGGGTTGGGAGAACCACCGCGCTGCCAAACGAGGAAGTCCCTGCCGTCCACGTCACCATCTCGATCAAAGTCACCGCGAGTTGGCTCGGGAGCGCTAGCCACGCGAAAGCCAATGTTGCTAGCCGCGCTCAATGCGCTGGCACCTAACCTGCTCGACGACGAGATGCCGGCATTAAAATTGGTGTTCCAACTGCCGCCGCGATAATCGCGGGTGGTACTGGCGTCGTTGATGAGATCAAAATCCGTCTCTTCCCATTCAAAAACATTGCCTCCCTGGCCCATCGTCCCGTAGGGACTCAGACCACCGGCGAGCGTAACGTCGGCTGGACCCGTGGCAGCACTTTGACGAAAGACGGCCGTGCCTGCCGCCGTGCCGCTCGCTACAGGAGTTGGCACCGAATCGCTTCCCGTTGCGAAATTGAAATAATTGCCACCCGATGGATTATGGTAGGCCGCTTTATACCACTCGTCGATGCTAGGCAAGAAATATTGCGCTAGGCTGTTGCGATAGAGATTGTTCGGATTGTAACCGGCATCGCCCGGTTGCCACAGTTGAAAATTACCACTGGCGTCAAACTTGTAGGCCGGCGTGCCGCTCGTGCTCGTGTTCAGCCAATTCACAAACTTGGTGGCCTCGACCCAGCTCACATTCGTCGCCGGCTTGTTCGGGCCGCGGGTGTCTTTGGTGATGCCGAGACCGCCCAGGTTGTTCGCCTTATCGATCATCTGCTCGGAGATTTCGAATTTGCCGATGCGATAATTTACGGCCACCGAGCCAGCCGGATTTGGGGCGCCCGTGGAATCGGCGACGTTGCTCGGATTGCCGATGGTGATGAATTCGATGTTAAACGTGTTCAGCGCACTGCCGAACGAGTCGGCTACGGAGCGCTGGGCCAAGACAGTCGAGCAGAGTGCTGCCGACATGAGAGCGAGACAAAGGTGTTTTTTCATTAGTCAACCTAATCGAGGTGTGCATTAAGGAGGTCACGGTGCCTGTGGCGAAGTCGCGATTGCGATCAAAAATGAACCGGGCGCGCGATTGACGCTATTGTAATATGGTGCCCCCCTCACCTACCAAGAAAATCTTGTGTAGACCGCGATTTTCGCCAGAATGCAGTAACCCGCTAAGCCGCGAGCGGCTTCAACTTCGCGGCACCAGGATGGAATGTTCCTGGTTGTTGGTGGGGGCGGGCTGCCAACCGGTGGCGCCCGGGTCGGTGGCTGGCAGGCTGGAAGAGTTGTTGGGATTGATTCCCTCCTGGGCGTTCGCTTTTTGCACCTTGGCGTCCCAGGTATTGCCCTGTGAACCGCCAGTGCGGATGAGCATGCCCACGAGCCGCTCGGTGTCGAGCGTGCCGGGGGTGGCGATTTCGGTGTAGCGCACAATACCCAGGTTGTACTGCTTGATCGCTTCGACAAACATCCGCCGCCGCGCGGCGAACAGTTCGTAGGCCTTCAAAAGTTCATTGCCGTCAGTCTGAGGGCCGCGGGTATCGCTCACTTTGAACATCCACTTACGCGCGTCGGCGATTTCTTGGGTGCGCGTATCCAAATCTTGGTAGGAACGCGGCAGAAGCTCGTTGAGTTGTTGCGCAAGCGGTGAGGGACGGTACTGAAAAATCTCGGCATAGCGAGTTTCGTAAGGACCACAAAACGGCACATCACTCGGTAGGGGCATGAAGCCAACTGTAGTGTTCGCCATAAGTTGGGCCAGAAAGTCCTGGGCCACCCGGACCCTTTCCCGCGCAAGCTCCAAACGGGCCGCCGTGGCTTGCCGCGTAATTTCCCAATCAGGGCTTGGCTGGGTGATTCCCTGGGCCAAGGCAGCAAGCTCGGTCCGCTCTTTGTGGGTGAGATAGTAATTCGCCACGGCCTGTGAAAGCTCCCAATAGGCAACAATACGCTGAGTCTGTTCGGGACGGGAGAGAGAATTGTTGATCGCCTCGGCCAAGGTGAACGGCGTGCCCTTCAACGGGTTTTCGGGGGGAGCTGCCAGAAAGCTCGCGAGCAATTTAGCGGGCTCAGTTTCGCTCTCGGGGGGCGTGGTCTGGGTTGTTGTTGAGCTTTGTGGTGGTGTGGCGTTCTGCGGCGACGTGACACTCGGGGGTGTCGTCTCCAACGGAGGCGTTTCGGGAGGAGCGAGTGGCTGGGCTTCCGTTTCGAGGGAATCGAAGAAGTTGTCGTTCGACGCAGCAGGTTCTTCGGTGACAACCTCGGCGGCAGAATCCGTGCCGGAAGGATTCTCGGTTGCGGACGGCTGCTCGGGATAGCGCTCGCCGGTCGGATCGGCCAGTTGAGCGGACATTATCAACAGCAAGTAGAGCAACGTGGATGGCATCGCTTGGGGACTCCTTTATTGGCGACTTGCACAGATTTCGGCCCGACTGGGGTATTAGCTTGGCAGGGCGGGAGGAAAAGGTCAATGCGGTTGCCGCGCTGGCTTCAACCCGCCGCAAGCGGCGGCGCTAAATAAACATCAATCCAATTCTTCGAGCCAGACCCGCAGCTCGTTTTCGTATTCGCTCGCCAAGTCGCCGATCACCAGTGTGCGTTGGAATTCCGCCAGTCCGCCGCTGCCGGTGTCGGCATCCTCGGCGCTGCCAAACCGCAGCACGGGATCGGGCGCGGTGAGCCGGCGGCAAATGCTCATCAACAAATCGCTGTCGGCAACGTCATCGGGAAGGATAAGTTCCAAGCGTTGGGGCAGGGTCCACTTGGCTTCGAGTAACTCGCCGAGATTTTTGAGACCTGCGAATAGTGGCCGGCCGGCCATCATTTCAATGAGTACATAACCCAAGCTCGCGAGATCGGCACGCGGCGTGAATTCGTTACGTTCCAACATTTCGGGCGCTGCGTATTGGGGCGTGCAGGTGCGCTGTTCGGGCATGTTCTCAAGCTGCAGCGCGGAGCCGATATCGACGATCTTCGGATGGCCGGTGCGCTTGACCATGATATTTGAAGGCTTCAAATCGCCGTGAATGATTTTTTCGCGATGCAGCGCTGCCAGCGCGGCAAGGCACTGGCGAATAATCGCAACAGCGACGCCCGGTTTTAAGCGCGGCCGCACGGGGCCAGCGGTGACGATCACGTCATTGATATATTTCCAGCGGCGATTGCTCACCCGCTGTTGCACGCGCGAAAACATGGCGGGGGTCAATAAGTTGTCGAGATCGTAGCCGTCGACCCATTCCATTTCCATCACGCGGATGCGGCTGCGCTCGGTGAAGTTTTGCACGTCGAGCAGGTTGTCGTGCTGAATCTTGGCGACGCAACTCGCGACTAGGGCGATGCGTTCCATCGCGCGGTCGTAGCTCTGCTGGCAGGCAAATCGCTCGGGTGAAAACACTTTTAAGGCCACGGGGAGCGTAAAGCCGTCGGAGCCGCGGCGATCGGTGAGATACACGACCCCCTGGCCCCCTGGTCCCAGCAGCCGACGAAAGCGCAAATGTTCAGTCCAGCCGATGTATTGCGTATTGAGCAGATGCTCGTAGCGCTGATACAGCTCGTTGGGACAGCGCCGCGATTGCTCGCCGTCAAAAGTAATTGTCCGCGTTCCTTGCAGAATCGTTGTGGAAGGGTTCATCCGATACCTAGGTATGAGGAAAGAGAGGGTGCATACTCAAGTTGAGGGTTCAAAAAGCTGCCAGGGAGCATGGCTGGCAAGGTGGGTCGAACTGGCTTTTTCGTTTAACCGTGATCATTCCATTTTAATCATACTAAGTGGCCAAGTGAATACGATTCGTGGCCTAAGAATGTCAGTATCTGTGAATGTAGGGAACGCCGCCCTGGCGTTCCGTGATCAGGGACATGATTTCCACTCCGAGAACGGAACGCTGCAGAGGGCGTTCCCTACAGTTTCCTCGGACTCAAATCCCGGATACCAGAAATTATGGTGAAAACAGGATCGCCCCCCGCTCGGGAAAGCCGAGGGGTTTGTCGACGCGGTTGATGAGTGTTTCACCGGCTTGATAGCGGCGCGAGTTTTCCAGAAACAACCGCGTCATGTCGTCGATGCGGCTGTTACGTTGGCCGCCAACGTGCGGGGTGATGATCAGATTGGGAATGTCCCAGAGCGGGCTATTCGTGGGGAGCGGCTCTTCGTCGGTGACATCCACGGCAGCACCCCAGAGGTGGCCCGATTGGAGCACATGGGCAAGATCACTTTCGAC
>JBGTMM010000150.1:0-3319 GCA_041743635.1 Bythopirellula sp. | reverse complement strand
GGGTTTTTTTACTGTGGCCATGTCCACCGAGGCTCTTCGCGCCACTCCCAATCACCGTCACTCGACGGACGAGATTGATCGGGACTAGGGGGATCCAAATCAGCGACCGGTCCGCAGTTTGTCCGCCAAGCCAATTTGGCTTGCCGACGCTCAAAACGGACTTCATCTTGCAAGTTGGCGACTAAGCGAGCAATCGTGGGGTCTGACCACGGCAAACGATTGCTGGGGCGATCTTGATTACTGGGACAAACTTCGGTGAGCGTATCCATCGCATTGCTGGCGGGAACATGCACCACCGTGCAAACGACCCGCCGGGTCTTTATGGCAGCAACCATCGTTCTGTTCCTTCTTCGTTGAGCGGGTGGGTTCCGCTCTGTGGCGTTCATAAGATATTTTGAAAAGAGGCGGTGTGTTGCCCAAGCCTTGTAATCCCTTAGCGTTGGAGCGGAACACGTTCGCCCGGCGGGGCGGGTCTGCTCCGCAAACTCACCCGGCCTTCATGGTATGTTAGTAATGCAGACCGCGTGCCAAAGTTTGGGTTTGTGCCGTTGGGACGCGAAATAAGCCAGGAAATCGGTACTTTAATCAACTTACTAGCAACTAAGATCGCTGGCAGACAATCTCTTCAAAGGAAGAAATTGCAAATTGCCTTGCAAGCAGTCGGAATTTGTAGGGATTGGAGAAAATCTTATTCCCTGAGCATCTTCGGGACCTCGGATCGCAAAACCAACTTGGTCAACTTGCCCAACTTGGTCAACTTGCTCACAACTGTTTTTTGTGGCCATGTTGGTAAAGGCAGTGATCTTGGTAAAGGTGGTGGTGTGTTTTTTTGAAAGGCGGAAGGCGGAAAGGGGAAAGGGGAAGGGGGAAATCAACGTCAGCGCGCAGCATTAGCGTCGACGGCTGTCACGACTTTTCTGGCTAATAGCTGACAGCTAAGAGCTAAAAGCTGATTTCAATTATCAAAGAACGCTGCACGGAAGTGCGACGGCCATTATCGCGATTCGCGGATGAGGTTCCACAACAATTATTGGCCAGGGAAAAAGCCACTGGTTTCCCAGGATGCACGCCCAGGAGGTATCAAAAGAGGGTGGCACGCCCAGAAGGTACCCCTGATGGGCGTGGTGAATGGGGTGAAGGGTCGTAAAGGGTGGTGAAGTGAGTGCCAGCCTCTGCCACGCCCTTCGGGGTACCTCAGGGACGTGCCACCCAGAATGCTCAGGGACGTGCCACCCAGAAAAGCTCAGGAACGGACCGGTGCTTGTTTCACGCCAAGGGGTAATTATAATCACGCTACTTGTCACGTCGCTGGCTCCGCTTCACTTGAGGTGCTTTTCATGGCGTATTCTGCTGCCTTACTGGCGCTGGACGGTTCTCGTAATTCCTGCCACAAAACATCGCGCCGCGCGTCGAGGCGGATCAATGCCGGGCCTGGCTCGCGGCGGTTGTGGTTGGAGCTGCTCGAATCGAGGGTCCCGCCGAGTTCGCTGTTGATCGGAGGGTTCGTTGGGCTGGAATGTTTGGGCGAAGCTCTTACGCAAGCGGCGGTCAGCCAGAACAGTGCGACTTATGGCGTTGAGCCACGGGCAGCACGCTCGGTGTCATCCTCCACTGGCGACGCTTTTGCAGACAACGGCTGGGCACCACAGTCGTGGCAACCGGCCATGGCTGCGGAGGAGAAGACAACTGCTGGGCAAGCTAGCAGTGGCACCCACCGTGGTGCGGCGATTGAGACGGCAGGCGCGAATACCTTGTCACCCGCCGATTTATTTTTTGCGGGGTTGGCAGCCGATTTCAGTAGCTTGCTCTTCGACGCGACCGCAGAGAGTCCTGCTACCGCAAGCAAGAATCAGGCGACGCTCCTGTCGGTTGACGAGACCGCGGTAGATTGTGACTGCACCCGCGGCGCTGCTGCTCCGAGTGGCGCGACCGCAACGGAGGCCACGGAGGGGGATTCACTTAACACGAAGGCCGGTACTTCGGCAACGAACGTGGCGCCGACGATGACTAATGCAGTGGCGACCTTCACCGCGACGGCCACGATTTCAACAAGTGATTCACCCCTCGCGCTCGTCGATGCTAGCGGCGCGCCTGTGACGGTGGCCCTCGGTGCCAACACGCTCGTGATCGGAGCGGCGACTTGGTGCAGCGCATGCGCCGCGTTCAAGGAAGCGCTGGCCGCGCCGGGCGTGGCCGAGGAACTCGCCGGCTTGAAACTCGTGTTCGCGTTTGGCGATGAGGGGGGAACCGGTGTTGGCGGTGTCCAAAATGAATCGTTTCTGGCCAATCTGCCCGGCCAAGTCGCCTTCCTCGCCGCAGGGAGCGTCCGCCCTGAGAGCTTCCCTTCGGCATTCAATACCGCGACAGGCCAATTCGACACCAATGCCTTCGATGCCGTCACCAACTGGCTGCGGGGCGGCGAGGCAAAGACTTCGACAAACCTCGCGCTCGTGGATGAGACAGGTGCAGCGATCAAGCTGGCTTTGGACGACAACACGCTCCTGATCGGCGCGGCTACATGGTGTGGCGCGACGCAGAAATTCGTAGCCGCGCTCCAGCAACCGGACGTGGCTGCCCAGCTTGACGGCCTGCGGATTGTGTTTGCCTTTGACGATGAGGGGGGCGATGGGCCGGGGGGTGTGCTCCATGGCGAGTTTCTCGACGACTTGCCGGGCGAGGTTGCCTTCCTGGCTGCCGGCAGCGTGCGTCCCGAACGCTTGCCGATGGTGTATAACCCCGCTACCGGCGTGTTCGATCAGACCGCCGTGGCGGCCGTGAATGCGTGGGTCCAGCGTGACTCGGCGGTGGGCGAATTGGTGAGTGGCGGGACTTGTGGGAATAAGAACCTCGCGGCAGCTTCCCCGCCCGCTGAAGCGGGCTCGCCCGTTAGTGGTTCCAACGATCTTCCCGCCGCGATTACGGTTGTGTATGGCGATTTTGATCAGGATGGGGACGCCGATGGCCGCGACTTTCTTGCCTGGCAGCGGGGCGAATCGCCCGACCCGCTGAGCGCCGACGATCTGGCGGAGTGGCAGGACAACTTTGGCGCTACACTCGCGGATGCGCCCGGTGCGTTTAACATCACCGGTCCCGATCATAACTTAATGACTGATGATTTTACGATCACTTGGGATCCGGCGCTGAATGCGACGAGTTATCAGTTGACGCTATCAAATTTCTCGGACTGCGCGGCGCCATTTTTTGATCAAAATCTTGCTGATACGTCGTATTCGATCACCGATTTCGGCGACGCGACCTTTTATGTCTGCGTAAATGCAATTAACTCTGCCGGCAGTACCACCGCCAGCAATCAGTCTTA
>JBGTMM010000149.1:0-6055 GCA_041743635.1 Bythopirellula sp. | reverse complement strand
ACCTTGCAGTCCGAGATCGCCGCTTGGTCGACCGACGTCAACTCCACGCAACGCGGAGTCGATTGGCAAATGAAAATCCGCGACGCGCGCTGTAAACTCAAGTCCCTCTACCCGAAAATCAAGGTGTGACTGAGCACTAGCCGACTGTCAGCCGCGCCAGCAAGGCTAAAGCGGCCGTTTCGATCCGCAGAATCCGCTCGCCAAGCCCCACGATTTGCCACCCCTGTTGCCCGGCAAGCTGGATTTCTTCATCGGTCAAACCCCCCTCCGGTCCCACGGCCAACACGGTCGCAGCTTGTTCGTTCCGCCGGATTTCACCAACAGCCAGACCGCCCGGATGGGCCACGAACTTATTCGCTTCCAAACCCTCCTTGACGATTTCATCCCACGCTTGCGGCTTCGCGATCTCCATCAACCGATTCCGCCCACACTGCTTGCTCGCCTCGATCACGTACCTTGCGAGCTTTGCCGGGGCCTCGGCAGTCGAAACCGTGCTCCGTGCAGTGGTGAGCGGCACAATTCGCGTGACCCCCATCTCCACCGCTTTTTCCACCAACCAGCGTTGCCGATCCCCTTTCGGCAGCGCCACGGCCAAGGTGAATTCGGCGGCAAGTTCTCGCTCGATTTGGCGATGCTGCTTCAAGACGACTTCCACCTCGGTACGGCCTAGCTGCGTGACCTCGCTCCACCATTCCCCCCCGCGACCGTCGAAAACGATGATTTCGGTTCCCACCTTGGCGCGCATGACGTGCAACAAATGATGGGCTTCGTTGCCGCGGAGCGTGGCACTTTGGCCGGCGAGTGGTTCCTCGGAAAAATAGCGGTCGGCCATAGCAGATGCTAGCGACGCTAGCGAGCAAATGTGAAGTTAAGAAAGCGGAATTCGCCGCGACGAAGAATTGTTCCCATGCAAGCCGATACTTCGATTGTTGTTCGGTCTTGGCATTGTGCCGGGCCGCGGCGGAACTCTCAAGGGACGCGCGATGCACGCCACGCACTGGGGATTGGTAAAGCCACCCTTCCCCACGGGGACCGCCGAGCCGGTGTTCTTCGCGGGGCTGCCCCAACAGGAAGCGCTCGCTCGGCTGAGGTTCCTTGTACACAACGAGCGGCGGTTGGGATTGGTACTGGGTGAAGCGGGTTGGGGCAAATCGCTCGTACTCGAACTCTTTGCCGAGGAGTGCGTCCGCGAAAACTGGCAGGTTGCCCAACTGAATCTGCTGGGCCTTTCGGTCCGCGAATTCCAATGGCAACTTGCCGTGGAACTTCATGCCAACCCGCGGCTGGGGGACGATTCGCTACGGCTCGCGCAGCGGTTGGAAGCACGGCTCCAACAAAACCATTTGCAGGACGAGCGAGTCGTGCTGCTTTTGGACGACGCCGACCAGGCGGGAGCCGACGTGCTCACGCAACTCGTGCGTCTGGTCCAACTCCCCGCAAATCGCGTAGGGAATCTCACGGTCGTTCTCGCCGTGAATTCGGCCCACGTGAACCGCCTCGGCGGTCGGCTCTTGGACCTCGTCGATTTGCGCGTCGATCTGGAACCCTGGGACACCGAGGACACGACGGGCTACTTGCAACTCGCCCTGGTGGCAGCAGGGGCAAATCGGCCGATCTTCGACGAATCGGCACTCGCGGAAATTCATCGCCTCTCGAAGGGCGTGCCGCGATTAGCGAGCCGGCTGGCCGATTATGCACTCGTCGCTGGTTCGAGTGCACGGCTGGAGCTCATCGACGAGGGAACAATTGCCGCGGCATATGAAGCGATACGACAACGCTAAGCCGCCAGCGGCCGCTTGCGGCTTAGCGTCGAAACTCATTTCCCCAGTGAAAATTCTTCCGTCTCCACTTCCTCAAGCGCCAGCAAATCCATCCCTTCGATTTCCTTGAGCCCGTTGCCAATGATCCCCTGCAAGTCGCCATACAAACCGGTCGTGCTCGCCAGGGCGCGATCAAGTTGCTTCTGCCGCTTGTTCCAGCGCGTGCTGAACACACGCTTTTCGGCTTCCAGGTCGGCCTGCATCTCGATATAAGGTTCCACCAATCCGCGAATCCGATTGCGAAATTCCGGACCCGAGAGATAGTTGTAAACCTGTTCCTTTTTGCATTCTTGACCTGCGGAGGCAATCCGCGCTTGGGCGGTTTCCAATAGTACGCGGCGCAATACCGCGGCGATGCTGCGTGCGCAGGACCAACTCGCCACCCACACGCCGTTGAGTTCGCCAAAGTATTGAATCGACGGCGGAATGACGCTGCTTACAATGCAGGCGCATGTCGTGCGTGCCGATTGTTGGTCGTCAATCGCTTTGCTCAGCCATTGATCGCTCCAATTCTTCGTGCGCTTTGATTCCCACAGAATTGCGCCACATTCTCGGCCGTTGGAATCAATGACCCGCTGAATCACGTCGGCCCCGCGCACCCCTTTGCCGACCCCCTCAATGATGTCGCTGGGGAAGAGCGAACCGAGCAAACTTTCCAAGACGATTTCTTGGGCTTCACCTTGAAGTTGCTGAGACCCCTGTTCCGCCTTGCGCTGCAAATCCTCGATCTGTTTGCGCATGGATTCAATCAGCAGTTTGTCTTCAGCCCGCTTGAGTTGGTTCTGTTCGTCGGCTTGCTGGAGCGCGGCCTCACGGATTAGCTTGCGTTCTTGTTCAATCCTCCGCGCGACCTCCAGCTCTTGATTCTCTGCTTGTTCTTCCAGCTCGCGGTTTTTCTTGTGTAGGTCCAGTTCTTGCTTCTTTGACGCTTTAAGCTGTTCCTGCGTTGCTTTAAGCTGCTCTTCTCGATCCGCCAGATCGATGGCCACGGCCTGTTGCGCTTCCGCGCGGGCTTTGGAGAGGAGGGCTGTCCGCTCTTTGGCGAGGACCTGTTTGACGTGCTCGTCGATTTGCTGCTCTTTGGCTGCGACTTGCTTCTGCAACTCAGCAACCTTTTCCCGCTCGGCCACCAGCTTCTGCGCCTTTTGGCCAAATTCCTGCTCGAATTCCTGGCGCAGTTCCGCGGTCAATTGGGCCGAGATCACCTGATCGATTTGGAATTCATTCGCACAGTGGGGACAGGTAATCACGCCGCTCATTGCTGGTCTCCATTCAAACGCAATGTTCTCACGGATGTATGAACACCCGTCTACTAAGAGAAAGTATGGCGGTTTTCTCACGCTAGGGCAACCATAGCCGCGGTTCGACGAACCGCCGGTCTTCCTGCGATTCGTTGAATCGAGGCTACTCCGCTGATTCTGGCCCGACCGTCTCGTCGCCCAATTGCTGCAGCAGTTCACTCCAGGAGAGCCGCACCTGTCCGATGCGGCTGTTGAGTCGGTCCGAAAGCGATTGATAGCTGTAACGCGACCGGGCCGACGTGACCTCGTCTTCGAGGGCCGCGAGCCAGTCGGGCAAATCCAACCCCGCGCCGGAGGGTTCGTTGGCGAGGCTGGCAATCTCGCGTTCCAAGGCGTCAAACGCTTCCTGCCGCTCGGAACCCTCCGCCGTAAGCGCCGGCTCCACCAACGCCTTCACCCGGTCGATCAACAATGGTCGCACGAAGCGTTCCCCCACCCGGTCGGCAATCGAGGAGAGCCGCATTCCGTATTGCTGATTTAATCGTTCGAGCCGCGCGAGGTGCGAATCGGCGGCGTCGGTGGTCCGCTCGGCAAAGGCTTGACACCAAATCTCGGCGGCGAGCAAGCGGCGATGACGAATCAGGATTTCATGCGCCCAAATCACCGGTTTCAAATTCCACGCCACGCGGTCGTAAGTCGCTCGCAGCCGCAAAAAATCGATGAGCATGTAGAGCAGTTCGCCGTGGTCCGACTGCGTGGTCGTCGTGTTGTAGTCGCGGTAGACGCGGTAATTCTCGACCACGGATTCCAGCGCGAGCGTGAGCGATTCCACCGCCTCGTCGCGCGGCCAACCGCTGTCGAGCTCGCCGAGCAGCCGCATTTCGTCCTCGGCGTCGGGGTCTTCTTCCAGCGTTTCGAGCCAGGTGTCGACCCCTTGATGGAGAATGCCGCGCAGATTGCCCAAGCTGCTCATGAGTCGGTGATCGAAAATGTCGGCCCCGTAGCGCTTGATGAATTCGACAAACCGTTGCCAATCGACCTCCTCGCTCAGCCGTTCCACGACGCTCAAGCGCAAGGTGCGGCTATGTTGCAGCCAGCGGTCCAACTGTCCTTCGGTCAAAAGTTGCAAGGCGTCAATTAACAGATGGTCCGCGTGCTGCGAATCGTCGTCCGGGATTTCATCATCCCATTCTTCGGCCGAGGCGATCATCGATCGGACGATGGCCTGGTAACCGTTTTCAAAGAGCCGATCAAATTCCGTGACGGCCCCCTGCCCCACCGGATGCTCGCTTTCCATCTGTTGGGCGAGCTCCAAAAGTTGGCACGTTTCGCGGATCATGCCCAACTGTGGCAGCCACCCGAGCAAGTCATTGAGCAAATGCTGCAGGCAGCGCGTGTTGACGATGAGCCGGGGTTCGCCGCCGCGGGAGTGGGGCACATACAGTAACGGTTGCGGCAGTAGCGCATCGAGAAAACCGGGCCAAAGTTCCCGCACCCCTGCCGCATCACCGGAGAGCACTTTTCTGAGCAATTCCACCGAGCGGAGATCAATCGGCTCGACCAACGGTTCCGCCGCCGCGAGCCCCACGCCCCGCGTCGCCGCCAAAAGTCGCGCGGCATCGGCCGTTTCCACGCAGGTGGTGATAATCTCTTGGATCAGCGATTCCTTGATCGTGCGAAGCCGGTCGTATTCGGCGAGCGAATCGTGCGAGCCGCTCGGCAAGGCAAAGTGGAAACGATGCACGGTTTCCAGCAATTCGACGAGGCTGCCGTAATTCGTGTTAGCCTGCGCGAGCCACATTTCAAAGAGTTCGGCAGGCGTCGAGGCATTGTCAGCCACCAGATTTTCCGAGGCGTGACCCCCCCAGACGATCACCGCGTGCTTCCAGAGATTGGCGACCGTCGAGAGGAAATCGAGCCGTTGCTCGAGCCGCTGCACCTCGTATTCCCATTCGGAATCTTCGTAATCGGTTCCCTCGCCGTAAAGTTCCCCTTCGTTGCCGTCGTCCGACGAATCGCGGAAGACCATTTCGTCGTAGGCCGCGTCGAAGATTTCATCCTCTTCCTCGTCCTCCTCATCCCCCTCAAGCTCGCCGTCCTCGTCGTCGAAATACTCCACGTCGTCGAGATCGTCGAACAACTCGCCGAGTGAACCATCGACCATTAGCGCCGGGGCCTGCCAAAACTCTTCGGCGTTCGCTTCGAGGAAATCAAAGAAGCGGGCCACCTCGGGCCAACGATTCACTCCCGATTCTTCTTGCAGTTCTTCGACCGTGGCAAGCCAACGGAACGACAATCGTCGAAATGAACTTTCCCCTTCTTCGAGCGGCGTGCGGTCTTTTTGGCTGACCCACTGCATCATCAGTGCCATCGAGGCCACTGTGTCGCCGTGATCGAGCAAGGCTTCGATCACCAATTCGAACGCCTTCGAGTTGTCGAACTGATCGACGAACATCCGCCAGAAAGCGATGTCGCCCGATGCAGCCCCCGCTTTGTGCCAGGCATTGAGCGCCCCCGCCACGAGGTTGGCCGAGACTTCGATCTCCTTGGCGACAAGCCGGTTGACCCCCTCGACCGAATAGGTGGCAAACTGATCCCACCACACCGTCAGCCGCGCGAGCATGGTGGAAAAAACTTTCTCCATTTCGGCGTCGTCCACCGCTGCCGATTCACTCCAAGCTCGCGCGCACAGGTCGAGCACTTGTTCCACAAGTTCGATCAGTTCATCGACCCGCCAATCGTGGACGCTGTTCTCCAGTGCCGGGAACAAGCTGAAATTTCCCGCGAAGCCGACCACGTTCCAGGGGTCCACAAGTGCCCCGCATTCGATGGCACGGTGCGTGAGCATCTCGATTTGCTGCAAGTTTTCAACGACTTGGGCCATCTCGCCGTTGTCGATCCCGTCGTGGCCTGCCGTGAGACGGCAGTAAATTTCGCTCAACATGCGCGCAGCGGGGACGCGAACCGCGTCGGCCTGTCGCTGGGCCGCCTCGG
>JBGTMM010000148.1:0-2500 GCA_041743635.1 Bythopirellula sp. | reverse complement strand
GGCGACGGGAATTCCCAAGGCGTTGTAGAGAAAGGCAAAGACGAGATTCTGCCGGATATTGCTCATCGTGGCACGACTGAGGCGGATGGCCTGAGCGATGCCGCGGAGATCGCCTCGCACAAGAGTGATGCCTGCGCTTTGCATCGCCACGTCGGTGCCGGTGCCCATGGCAATGCCGACTTCCAACCCGAGTGCGTGGAGTTCTTGGATGGCTTCCGCGGTGGTGGCTTTGATCGGGTCGGCGACGGCGAGAACTCCCGCCGCCGGGCCATCGATGGCGACGAACATCGCGGTCTTGCCGTCTTCTTGAAGTTTCACGGCCGAGGCTTCCAGCGGTTCCAGGCCGGTGATCTTTTCGCTGCGCAGGAAATCCGGTTTGCCAACCATTCCCGCGATTCAACGGACGGTAGATCGAACCCCCTTGGTCAGCGCGCGTCTGCGCCGCTACAGAATTCACCCGATCAACATTGGTCTGCGAGCGGGCATTTCCATCAACCTGAGGGTCCAACGACTGACTGCCGAGTTACAAAGCCCCCCGTCGCGACCTCTTTCCCCCAATGCTCCATCGACGTCCGGAGTCAGTGGCTTGCCTTCGCCGCCCCGGGCGATGTGACCGCGTGGAGTTAGCAGATTCCGTTTTTGACATCGGACTTTTCGACCGACGCTTCGAACGGTTTCAGGTAACCACCTGTACGGTCGGCCTGCAGATGTTCCATCCGACCGGCAGCATTGGCGGCGTAATTCTGCCGCAAAACCAATTCGAAAGGCGTTTCTATTCTTTAAAGCCACAGTAAGCGCCCTCATGGATCATCCGTTGATGCCGATCCCGCGAGCGATCCCTTCATGACTGCCTTCGCGACCGTGGTGTCAAAAGCTTGTGGATAGTGGATAATGGCGTCAATCAAGGAGTGAGACGAACTGTTTTGGCTACTGCGACCTGCTCATGCGGAGTTGAGACGCGGTGCAAAAAGATCCTGAGGGAATCGAATGAGACTCATCACCTGGGGCTTGCTCGGCCCCGAGTCAATTGCCACTGAGCGCCGGACGCGGACACTCAATCTGGGTGCTTGCGTTCGTTCGTTGAACGATCTTGCCGTTCCTGGCCTCGGGGGCGTCTGGTTCGGCAAGCAGGTTTTTCTGGCAACGCTCGGCGTGGCAGTTGCTGAACGCGTACGCGACTCTGGCAAGCGCGCCAAGAATATCGAGGTTGCAAACGCCATCGAAGCACTCGGGTGCTGGTTGGCCCTGAATCGCAATCAATGGCAGGGTGATCCCCGAGTTCATGGAGCAACGAAGATGTCCGGGAAATACGACCTTGCGTTCGCTCAAGTTCGCAAGCCGAGTTTCTACGTCACTCAGCCAATGCGTCAGGCGACGATTCAGCCATTACGTGCTTTCGGCTTGGTGGAATCGAGCGGCGAGCGTTTCAATGGCTTCACATGCAGCCCCGTGGGTGAAGAGTTTATCGATGAAGTGAGTCGCGAGTACAAGCCCTACCGACAGAGCGTTGTTGAACACTTGGTGGGCTGGGTTCGGGGTGAGCATGACAAGGTCAAGTCATCCGATGAACTGACGGGCGTTCTGTCACCAATTGAACCGATGACCGCAAGTGGTCGTGAATTCTTGCGGGAGCGAGTTATCGGTGGATCCACTGGTGACGCGCTGCGGCGCAAGAACGCGCTCGACTGGGTCGCGAGTTTGTCAACTTACACCGAGGCCGAAACCGTTTGGGAAACGAGGCCGGGCATGATCGACGAAGATCATTGGCGCGATCTGCATGTCGGTGCAATGTTCTTTCTCGTTCGAGACGCGGCGATTCGATTGCTGGACATAATCGAAGCTCAAATCGGCAATCGATCAGAGCCTCGTTTGTCGCTCAGTGAACCTCTTCCGGACATAATTGCCGAGAGTTGCAGCGAATTGCGATTGCTCGCGGAGAAGTTTGTCCGCAAGGGCTGTGACCCGAAGCCAGGGCTGGCTGCGGCCGAATTCTGTCGCGAATGCAGTAATCCGTCGGACGTTCGTATCATTGAGCGGCTGCTCGCTCGCGAAGGCAAGGTGCTCAAGCAACGCGGCAACGACGTACTTCCCGGAATCGCCTTTCGTGGTGCCGCGGTCGAGAAAGCCGATGCTGCACGCAGCGACGAGGAAGTGGGCGAAGAAACGCAGAGCGGTCAAATGATTCCGCTGCCACCGGGGATCTCCAATCGTGTCCGCAATCTGTACTGGTTCAACTTTGATCTGCGTGGGGAACTCGATGATAAGTTGTTTTCGTCGACGCAAGAGGGAGGTGAGTCATCATGAGCAAACGAAATGCGATGGCAAAACCCAATTCACTGGCTCAGCACTTTGAAGCTCCCGATGAGTTTGTTGGACGGTTTGGATGGGTTTGCGGCTATTCGGCTGATGACGGGTTCTTGAATGACGCGGTCGAGCGATTCACACGACACACCAATCCCCAACGAGCATACGAAGGGCGTATCGCGATCGCGATGATGCT
>JBGTMM010000147.1:0-8996 GCA_041743635.1 Bythopirellula sp. | reverse complement strand
TTTCTTGATCATTTCAATCTGCTCGGAAGTCGGTCTGCCTGAAACCGGAGCGGCATATTCTTGTGCGTAAGATTTTGCACAAACGATGACGGCGAACACCAACGTCAAACACCGCAATAACCAATGTTTCGTGAAAGATTTCATGGCACGAAAACCCGTAAAGAAAGGGGGAGAAGTTCCGACCTTGATTATAGCCATCCAGGACCGCAAATACCAAAGCGTTAGCCGGCATCGTCCCGATGCCGTGAAAATCGCACTCAGCCCCCCAGCCGATCAATCACCGCCTGCGTGTACTCCCCGGTCGAAGACTGGCCCCCCAAATCCCCCGTGCGAATCTTCCCCTCGGCCAGCACCTGCCGCACGGCGTTTTCCACGCGATCGGCGGCCTCTTTTTCTTTCAGAAATCGCAGCATCAACACGCCGCTCAGCACCAAGGCCGTCGGATTAGCCAGCCCCTTTCCCGCGATGTCGGGGGCCGTGCCATGCACCGCTTCAAACACGGCCAGCTTCTCCCCCACGTTCGCGCTCGGCGTGACCCCCAGCCCGCCTACCAGCCCGCTCGCCAGGTCCGAAAGTATATCGCCGAATAAGTTTTCCATGACCAACACGTCAAACGCTTGAGGATCGCTCACCAACTTCATCGCCGCGGCATCCACAATCCAGTCGTCAAACTCGATGTCGCTGAACTTCGCCGCCACTTCCTGGCAACATTTGAGAAACAGCCCGTCGCTTAGTTTCAAAATGTTCGCCTTGTGAACGCAGGTGACCCGCTTGCGACCTTGCCGCCGTGCGGTCTCGAAGGCAAATTTGGCAATCCGATCGGAAGCCACCTTGGTGATCACGCGTAAACTCTCGACCACCCCCGGCACGACCGTGTGTTCCAGCCCGCTATAAAGCCCCTCGGTGTTCTCGCGAATCACAATCAGGTCGACATCCTCAAACCGCGTTTTCACGCCGGGCAGCGAACGAGCAGGGCGGTAATTGGCATACAAATTCAGCCGCTGCCGCAAGGCGACGTTCACGCTCCGGAAGCCACCCTGCTTGGGCGTGGCGGTCGGACCCTTGAGCGTCGCATCGGCCGTCTCGACGGCTTTTAATGTTGCTTCGGGAAGGGGATCGCCAACGGCATCCAGCGCCGATTGCCCCGCCTGCGCTTCGCGCCACTCAATCGCCACGCCACTCGCATCGAGAATCGCCCGCGCCGCCGCACACACTTCGGGACCAATACCATCCCCGGGAATCAACACAATCGAGTAACCCATGACAAACTTTCCAAGGATTTTTTACAGGAGGAAGCAGAGGAAGCAGAGAAAACCGAAGAAAATGTAAAATGCAAAATGAAAAACGAAAAATGCAAAACGGAAGAGTTCTCTTACTTTTGCATTTTGCATTGAACATTTTGCATTTTTCATTCTTGCTTCTGCTCTCTCTGCTCCCTCCTGTAAAACTCTTCTGTTAAGGACGCGCGTCAAACGGCACGGTCAACGCCGACGCGCCGCCACACGTGACGGCAATCGCCAAAAAACCACCCACCGGCGGTGTTTCCAAGGCAGGACGGAGGTAGGGAAACACGGCGGGCACCTCCGTCCGACACTCGGCGAACGGAAAGGCGTAGGCAAACACGGTCGTCTCGGCCAATTCTTCATCGGCAGAGCCAGCGCGGTCGGCGATCGCATCGGCAACGATTTCCTCGCCGAGCCAACTCCGCGCAATCTCGCCCCCGATCGCGTCCTCGCAATCCAACAAGAACACGACCGGATCGCGCAGCTTCGCCGCAAGCGCCTCGTCATAGGCACTAAAAGCGAGCTCCAAGCTGCTTTCCAAGAGCAACTGCTGCACTTCCAGGGGGTCCCCATCTACGATGAAATCGTCGTTGGGGGAATCGCTCAATCGAAATCCTTCAGCGCCGCCTGCCGCAACAGAATCGGCAATTACTTGCTCTTCTTCGCCTGCTTTTCCATCCGCTTTTCCTTCATGGTCTTCAGCGGCTTCTTTTGCGATTCTTTCTTGCCCTTGTCCTTACTTCCCTTATCGCCCATGACAAATTCTCCTTGAATAGTAAACGAAGTGAAAAACCCGCCGCATTATAGCGTGTTTTAACAATTTGCAAGCCGCTTGCGGCTTAACGGCACCTCACAAAGCCGCGAACGCAGGTCGCGCTAGCCTTTTCTTCGGCCAGTCGTATATCCGAGTCCGAACAATGCGAACACTACCAACAACCCGAGCCCAATCTCATTGAGGCTAGGCGGTACGGAAGAATCGAAGTAACTAAAGACTAATAGACAGAGAACGATTATTCCACCTGCGTAACTGCTCAAACCAAGAACTCGATTCGCTCCATAGCGCAGATCAACTTCTTTTTCTGAAGTGTCTTTATCCATCGGTGAACTCCTGAATGATGACGTGCAATACTAAACAGGCCCGCCAATGACCGCGAATAATCCAGCTAATCATCTACTTTCATACTTACCCGCCCCCACCAACTCCTCCACTGCCCCCGATCCCAACAACATCGCCGGCGTGTAACTGCCACCATCATATCCGCCATCCAATAAGTGCGTCACGACCTTGAGCGCCGCGTCGGTGGTCACATCATACACATTCCCCAACTCGATCCGCACAGTCTTTTTCTCTCCCGCCGCGTTCGTCGCTTCGCCCCAGACCCAGGTCCGCGACTTTATTCGCTCTTCCCCATTCGGGCCTTTCACAAATCGCGTCACCAGCTTCTTGAGTGCGCTTTGCATAAACCCCGTTGCCAACAGCGGCCGCGCGAGATTCAACATCTTGAGCGCGCCGGTCCGCTTGCCCGGCACTGGAATCCAGGTATCGATGTTCGCGATCCCGGTGGAGTAAAACGCACTCGACACGTCTCCCCAAGAGATTGCCATCGCCGGCACGGCGCCGCGACCAAAATCAATCTCGCGCTGCGTTTCTGCCTGCGGCGTTTTCACAATTTTGCCATTGCACCGCCTGAGCGTGCCGCCTCCCAAACTCTCGAGTGCCGTCTTGAGCGTCCCCGGCGAGGCAGTCGAATCCGTTTCAAACCCGAGCGACAGGTGCGTCGCATCCGGCAATAATTCTTTTAACTTGAGCGCCAAGCAATCCGTCGGCACCACATCAAACCCCACCCCCGAACAAAGCACAACTTTCATCTCTTTCGCCCGAGCCGCTTGCGGCTTAGCGTGCGTATGCTCCAGCACCCCAATCTCACCCGTGATATCCAGATAATGCGCATCCACTGCAAGACACCCTTCGAGCATCGGCCGACTCGTCTCGGCAAACGGTCCAGCGCAATGCAGCACGAGTTTTATGCCATCGAGTCCCGCGATCACCTGTTGTGGCTGATCGAGTGAAAACGAGCGAATTTCCAACTTCAACTCACGGGCCAGTGGCTCGATCTTCTCCCGACTCCGTCCCGCCAGAAACGGCTTTAAGCCCCGCCGCAAGGCCTCTCGCGCAATGAGCTCACCGGTATATCCATTCGCGCCGTAAATCATCCAGGTAGGTGATGTCATTCGGAAAGGAGCTCCGCGACTGAGGAATCTGGGTTCCACCCGTGTACGTTTTCAATACGTCAGGATACTGCAATGCAAATCAGATCCCTCAGTCGGCAAGCCTCGTTCGGGATGACAAAAGCTACTCAACCAACGCCGAGGCGTCGCCCCACTTCTTCGCAAACACAAATTCAGAGAGAGATTTACGCGTCCGAGGGGCAAGATCCCGCTCCCGGTACTTTTCGGGGAGCGAGTCAGGATCGGACGCATAACCGATCGCCAGACCCGTCTTGGGTTCCACATCCGCCGGCACTTTGTACAATTCACGCACCTTGTCCGGTTCAATGCCGATCATTTGGTGGACGAACAGTCCCCGCGCCGTCGCCTCGAAAGTCAGGGTGGCGCTGGCGATGCCAAGATCGTGAATGGCAGCCGCGTTGGGCTTATTGTTGCGGACAAAGTTGAGACTTGTGCAACCGATGGCCAGCACCGGCACAGCTTTGGCCCATGCTTGATTTCCCTCAACTAGGCAAGAGAGCACACGCTCGAACTCTTCGCCATTGGCTTTTGTCGCCACGATGTAGCTCCAAGGCTGCTCGTTGTAGGACGAGGGTGCCCATCGCGCCGCCTCAAAAAGCGATCGCAAATCATCATCCGCCACGGACCGATCCGCAAAGGCATACGGACTCCAGCGCTTGACGAGTAGCTCGTGAATCGAATGGTCGGGCGAGGCACATTTTTTATCGTTCATTTTCTGGAACCCTCCACGGACAGGTTGATTTCGCTCTTCTTGCAATTATCCCTGCCGCTTAAAAAATTGCACCTCTTGCTCGTGCTTTTCAGCAGCAGCACGGGTCTTGAAAGTCCCCAGATTGCGGCGTTTGCCAGTCTTGGGATTTTTTTTGCGAGAATACAAGCGATACTCGCCGGATACAAGTTTGCGGATCATGGCGGAGCCTTTCGAATGAGGTTCCAATGATTGGTGCCGTCAACGAAGTGCCTGCATTTTCTATGCCCTGATTAGGCACTAATCGACCGCAGCCAGAATGCCAGCGGACCGACAACCACTCCAGCGGTTGTTGTGAGCGTGAACAGGTCACGGAGACCGAATCGCCAACGGGGTTTGGGTCTAAGAACGGCTGCGGCTAGCCCAAAGGCTACAACAAGCAGCCAAAGAGGTAAGAGGAATTGAAAGTGCTCATCACCGTCGCGAGCGACACTGTTATGCCAGCCAATACCAAGAAACTTTTCCAGCTTCGGGGGGACAGGAATTGATACACGCTTTGATCCAGAAGTCGCGAGCCATTTTTGATATTTGTAGTTGGTGTGTGGGAACAGTTCAGGCGTCATCTGGGCCAGTCGATCAAGTTTTCCGTCTTCGACGGTCCTCTGTTGATAGAACATCCGGCCATCATGTACTTGAAAGTCGCTGCTGAGATCGCGCACTTCGCGACTCAAATCCGTTGTGATTATCCAATCGCCAGTGAAATAGCTTCTCACCCACAGTACTGCGAACAGAATGCAAAACACGAGGAAAAAACAAGACGCGATGCGACGTAGCCAGGTAAACATGCTTTGGAGCCGATAGATCGCGCAAATAGTGGCCATAACCAAATTCTGACCCGCAGCGCCCAGCGACGCAATCACTCCCTGTCTCCCGTGCCCTAACTGTTGTCCCCCTCTCACTTCCGCGCAAAAAAATCAGCCCGGCCATCACAAGGATGGCCGGGCTGCGTTAGTTGCTCAGAGAACAGGCCTTACGTTCCAAACAGGGTTAGCTGTACTGGGGCAAGGCGGGCACTCACAAGCAGGTGGTGGCTGTCTCCGTTGGACAACCCGCCGGCGGTCAACGGTTTGCACCACCCCACTGGCGTATATGATAATCGTTCAAAAAACCACCTCCTTTCATTCAGTTTCACGGCGGCGAAGTGACGCTGCCAGTGGTCACGTTCGCGGCCAAAAAGGGCCCGTCGTGGTGCGCATCCACGACCCATAGCTGCATTATACTCACGAATCCGAGAAGTCCAGCAAGATCAATCGCCAAACCCAAAATTGCAAATATTTCGCAGATAACCAGATGACGCAAAGCAGTGTCTTCAGGTTCGCAACAATTTTTTCCGCCTTCCCCCCTCCGCCTTCCCCCATTCTTCCATGAACCGCCGCCAACTCCAAAAACTCGGCATCCCTCCCACCTGCGCCGCCGCAGCCATCGACGCCCTCCGCACAGCGGCCATGCAGGGCCTGGGCATGGGCCTCAAGGGCAAGAGAGCCAAGCAGTCGGTCGAACTGGTCGTCGCTAAACCAGAAGACTTTGTCGCCGACCCGATTTGGGGGAATCTCGCCAACGAGTTGCTCGCCGAGAAAAACCACATCGAACGGGAACCCATCGGCTATCAGACCTGGGGCACCGACATCGATCCCGGCGCTCACGCTCAAATGGAAGTCGCCTGCCACGTCCCCAGCGCGGTCGGCGCCGCGCTGATGCCCGACGCCCATGTCGGCTACGGCCTGCCCATCGGCGGAGTGCTGGCCTGCGAGGGAGCCGTGATTCCCTACGCCGTCGGCGTCGACATCGCCTGCCGCATGAAACTATCAGTGCTCGACTTACCCGTCACCGACCTTGAAACCAACCGCTTGCGGTTTCGCGGGGCATTAGAAAAAGGAACTCGCTTCGGCGTCGGCTGCACCCACCAACCTGCCCAGTCGCACGCCGTGCTCGACGAGGATTGGACCATCACCCGCATCACCCGCGAGCGAAAAGACACCGCCTGGAAACAACTCGGCACCTCCGGTTCCGGCAACCACTTTGTCGAGTTCGGCATTCTCACGCTCACCGAGCACTGTGACGAACTCGCGCTCCAACCGGGTGAATACACGGCCCTGTTGAGCCACAGCGGCTCGCGCGGAGTCGGCGCCGCGGTGTGCGACACCTACAGCCGCATCGCCCAGCAACAACTCCCGCAGCGGCTCAAGCACCTGGGCCGTCTGGCATGGCTCGATCTCGACTCTCAAGCGGGACAAGAATACTGGGCCGCGATGAATCTCATGGGAAACTATGCAGCGGCGAACCACGCAGTCATCCACCGCCTCGTGAGCAAACTGCTCGGCGCGCACATCGTTGCCGGCGTGGAAAACCACCACAACTTCGCGTGGCTCGAATGGCACAGCGGCAAGCAAGTCGTGGTGCATCGCAAGGGAGCCACGCCGGCGGGGCAGGGGGTGCTCGGCGTCATTCCCGGCTCGATGGCCGATCCCGCGTTCATCGTCCGCGGACTGGGTCATCCCGCGAGTTTGAATTCCGCCTCGCACGGTGCCGGCCGCCGTATGTCGCGCAAGTCAGCTCGCAACATCTTTCGCTTCAACCACGTGCGGCAAGAACTCGCCGAGCGCGGCATCGAGATTATGTCCGCCGGATCAGACGAAGTCCCCGGCGTGTACAAAAACATCCTCGAAGTGATGGCCGCTCAGCAAGATTTGGTCGAAACAGTCGCCCGCTTCGACCCGCGATTAGTGCGCATGTGCGGCGACGGGAGTCAGGCGGAGGATTGATCGGCTATTCGAATTGACTATGCATTCGCAAGAGGATCCAAGATACTTTCGACACGGAAATCAACAATCAGATCGCTGGATGGGTTGCCGCTCACGGGAAATCACTGCAACGGCAAGCGAATCACGCGATTACTCAATTCGTCCTCGGTGGTACAGAGTATCAGCAACTCCAGGTCTTCGATCAATCGACCCATGCTCGCTCCCATTTGGTGGGCAAAAGCAATACCGGCAAACGGCTTTCCGCTCAATTGCCAAATTGGAGCGAGTTTCAAAAAATCCTCGTCTTGAGTAAAGAGCAGGCGGTCGAATCCTGTCGCGCGAATCAACAACTGCTCATCATCTGCTTCACGCGTGCCATCTTCCTGGCTCGTGAGCACGTCAATGCCACGCCGACGCAAACCTTCTGTAATCGCCCTGGGCACATGCACGTCCATGTACAGCCCGCGAAGCATGTCACGCGCCTCTTGAGGCCCGGCGTCGTAACAACTCGGCACGCGATAAGACAGGTTCGTGACCCTCGGCCGTGGCGGCCGTGAGCTTCGTCACGAATTCGTCAAAGTGATCGTAGAAATAGGCCAGGGCTGAATAGACCTCCTCGGGTCGCAGGTCGGGATGCTGACTCAGCAATTCCTCGGCGGTCCACCCATGGTGGTAGTGTTCGCCGGCCAGATGCAGCACCTTGTAACGGCTATTGCCAATGTGAACGGATCCATCGTCGGCAATCGTCAGATGAGGATATTGAATCGCGGTGATCATGGCGACACAGTTTTGGGATGTTTCACACGTAAAAACTCGGTGAACGCAGGCTTCCCCCAATTATACCACGTTGGACGGCTCTCGGCGTGGTCAATCGCCACGGATGGACAAACGCGGCAAGAAGCCCGAAGGCCGTAAGCAGCAGCGACCCCGGCTCCGGCACGGCAACACTCGAGGCCAGCGGGGCGGTTTCGCCGTAGTGGTCTTGCCAGATGACGAGGTCTTCGGGGCCGACCGTGCTGCTGTCGTCGCCGTCGGCCATGGAGTCGCTCGTGCCGTAAGCCCGCTGCCAGATAAGAAAATCGCGGCCGTCCACGTCGCCGTCGAAGTCGTAGTCGCCCTCCAAGAGCGGCGCGAGCGTGAACGCGCCGGCATACTGCTCAAATGAGTTAAGTAGCTGAGTTTTTACATACCCCGGGCGAAGTGCTGGGGGCGTATTAAAGGATCTGAATACATCCTCGAAGCCGGTAGCGCGAGATCCGCTGATCCGGAACAAGGCGCCCCCTGTAATAAAATTGACTTCATTGTCTTGAATTAGCCCCATTACATATTGATTGCCGCCCTCTAGCACAAGATTGAAGCTGGAAAGGTCTACGGTGAGTAAGAAGGTTGTAAACTCGTTCACGGGTCCGGTCTGGCCAAAAGGCACTACCGTGATGAAGCTTTCCGTTACGCTATTGACGTCGATATCTATATGTCCCGGCACGTTGGAACCCTGAGGATTGAGATCAAACGAATCGGCCCCGCCTTCAACGCCGTCCGTCCAAATGTGAAACTCCATCGGATAGCCATAAATATTGGCGAGGTTGTTTTCCGGCGGGAATGCTGGTGCTGGACCTCGCGCGAAAATTACAAAGCGTGCCTCAGTTAACTTGCCATCCTCCGGCACATTTACCACCAACCCCGGAGTATTCCAATCTGCCCCAGCGTGTTGTGTAATTCCCCCCGGCATTCCATTCGTTGAGCCGGGGCCTGTACCGATACTGTCGCGGATGACGAGCGAGCTGGCCGAGGCGGCGCCAATAAGTAGCAGGCATACTCCGTATGCCGTCGCTGACCCACCAAATCGCAGCGCGTTTCTTAACATCGTCGCGTTTCCCTTGTTACGGCACGGCGGAGCGTGCCTACTACATTGCCCTTCCAGTATCCGGTCCCCGGCGACAGTTTACAACTATTTCGAGCCGAAGTTTTTCCGGT
>JBGTMM010000146.1:0-8482 GCA_041743635.1 Bythopirellula sp. | reverse complement strand
GAACAAATTCCGGATCCCACCAACACCCTGCAAATGCCTTACGGAAAAGTCGAGCGGAGTCTCCTCGCTTACTGGCTCACCCAACAATATCAAGCCGGCCTCACGGCGGAAGAGTCTGACGTCTTGTTGAGTCCCAAGAATCAGCAACTCATCGTCAATCAAGTGGCTGAAGAGGTAGTTGATCGCGCGATGAGCCGACCGTGGACCAGTGAGCAAGTGCCGCCACTGGCTGAGTGGGTTACAAAAAATGAAAAACCGCTCGACTTGTTGATCGAAGCTTCCGAGCGACCGAAGTGGTGGTCGCCCTCGCCGTCGCTATTGGGTAATAACTACAATGGGGCGATTGCCATGCTGCTTCCCGGTGCACAAAGCATGCGCGGAGCAGCCCGGGCCCTGTGCATACGAGCGATGTGGCACGCCGGCGAAGGCCGCCCCACAGAAGCCTGGAACGATCTCAAAGCCAGTTTTCAACTCGCTCGCTTCTGCAGCCAAGGGATTACATTAGTCGAACAATTGGTCGCCATTGCCATGGATGGCATAGCTCTGCAGCGGACCGCGACCTTGCTGCAACATGGCGAACCCGATGCCGAATTCGCCCGACAGGTGCTCAACAATCTCAAGGCAATGGAAGTACCGTGCGACGTGATTAAGTCCATGGATCAGGGGGAGCGCATGTTTTATGCAGATACGGTTCTCATGCTTTCCCAGCAAAGGATGATGCTCGGCGATGTGTGGGGACCAGGGGGCGGCGGTCAGTTCGACAAATTGGCCTTGGTCAAGATTGATTGGAATCATTTACTCCGCGAAGGAAATCATTGGTTTGACCGACTCATCGACGCTTGCAAACAGCCGATCCGACCAGAACGTGATGCCGCTCTTGATGCGTTCGAGCAAGATCTCCTGCAACTTGGTTCTGCTACCAAGAATCCAAGCCACTGGGTAGCAAGTTTGTTGAGTCCACAGGCTCGCTCGGCCATGTTATCCGATGTGCTCTTAAGCATAATGTTGCCGGCACTTGACGCGGCGATCAAGGCAGAAGATCGTGCGAGAATGGTTCTCGACCTCACGCGCGTAGCAGCGGCGCTGGCCGTCTATCGCGCCGAACAAGGGGAGTATCCTGAAAAGCTCGCGGAACTTGTGCCGGACGTGCTGGAGCGAGTTCCAGATGATCTCTACTCGGGGAAACCCTTCATCTACGAACGCAAATCCGACGGCGGCTATCTGCTCTACAGCGTCTTTCAGAATGGCCTGGACGACGGCGGCACGGACGTGGGTGGAGAGATTCTGAAAGGCGAATGGATCGCGAAGGAAAGCGAGGATTTCGACTACAACAAAAGCGACATCGTGATTCGTGTTCCCATGCCAAAGTTTGAACTACCAGCGAAGCCGGAGTTCGTGAAATAGGCACACGGCTGCTGAAGCAGCCTCGCCTTGCAGTTAGGGGGTGTTTAAGAGCACTTTCAGATGTGTGGCGACGCATTCCGCCAGCACGGGCGGATTGTAGCCCCCTTCGAGCGCGCTCACCAAGCGGCCCTGGGCGTAGGTGTCCGCGATATCGACCGCCGCCTGCGTGAGCCATTCAAAATCTTCGATCTCCAGCCCCAACGAACCGACGGGGTCGCTGTGATGAGCATCAAAACCCGCGCTCACCAACACCAACTCGGGTTTCAGCTTCGCGGCGAAATCTTCCAAATCGCGTAGGACCAGCTCACGATAGTTACTACGCGACGTGCCAAAGATAACAGGGAGATTGCGGGTGGTGCCCAATCCTGTGCCCGTGCCTGTTTCATCGGCCGCGCCAGTGCCGGGATAAAAAGGCCAGCGATGGACCGAGAAAAACCCAACTCGCTGTTCCTCATAAAAAATCGCTTGCGTGCCGTTGCCGTGGTGCACGTCCCAGTCGATAACCAACACGCGATGCAACCCGTGGTCGAGCGCTGCCTGCGCCGCCACGGCGATGTTGTTGAACAAACAGAAACCCATCGCCGTGCCGCGCAAGGCATGATGCCCCGGTGGCCGCACCAAGCAGAGCGCACGCGGATCGTCACCCGCGAGAACTTGGTTCACGGCATCGCAAACGGCCCCCGCCGCGAGTTTTGCCACGTCGACTGATTCGCGCGCCACCACCGTGTCGGGGTCGGCCAGACCACCGCCACGCTCGGCCATGCGCTGCAAACCACGAATCATCGGCGATTCATGAACGGCCGTGAGCTGCGCATCCTCCGCTGGATTCCAAACCGGCTTGGCGCATCGTGCCGACAGGCCGCTTTCGTCGAGCCTGGCGAGAATGTGCTCGAGTCGTGCCGCGCACTCGGGATGCTGGCCAGTGTGGTGATCCAAAAATCGCGCGGAAGTGTAGAGCAGCGTCATGGCACGGAACACTCAAACAAACGGCACAGCGGAATAAATTGAACCATCGAACACGGTAAGAATTTTATCACCACGAATCAAACGAATCCCACGAAACAATTTCTTATTCGTGTAATTCGTAAGATTCGTGGTTAAAAAATCTTTCTTAACACCTTTTCCAATAACGGGTTGTGACCGCCCACCGCCATTTGAATACGAACCGAGATTTTGCGACGGGCGGCTGCGCCCTTAGAATAGATAAGCTAGTTCGGTCCGTTGGGCCGTCGCTCATTCGAGGCAGGAACATTTTAAGGAACAGAGGCTATGTTCGCGTCGCGAAATCTTGTCGTGGTCTGTCGTCGCTCCGCAGTATGCGGCGCATTGACGGTGATAATGGGTTGCCTCTCCGCGGTAGCGTGCGCTCAGAACTACAGAACGCTCCCTGTCGAGCTTGAGCCTCGTGAGGCCAGTCGCTTGAAGACGGAATTCAATTCCGCACGCAAGAATCCCGCTGGGTTCGGCGCTGCCGAAGCGGACGTGGAAAGTTATCTGAAGAAGTCTTTTTTTCCGTCGATGACCCTCTTCACCGACGAGGCTTTAATGGAGTTGGCATCTTCGAGAGAAGATTTGATCGGTAATTGGATTCCCCAAGCCACCAATCCCGCTGTACGGGAGTATCTCGTTGAGCAGGCATTATTTTTCGCGCGCGGCATGGCCAGACTCAATTTTCATCCCGCCGTGCGCTACAACGCGGTGTTGATGCTCGGCGGTCTCGATCAACAATCGGCCACCGCGACGGCACCAGCGGTTCCGCTTGTCAAAGCAACCCAGGAACTGTTGGAACTTATCGAGCAAGAACAGTTCAACAAAATACCGGTTCCCGAGTCGGTCAAACTCGGTGCCTTGATTGGACTGGAACGGCATTCACGCCTCGGCATCGATCCGAGTCTCAAAGAGCGTACCACCAAAGCGATGCTCAAGGTGGCCGGCAGCGAAACGCCTGAAGACGTGGACTCAAACGTCCATGATTGGCTGCGTCGCACGGCGGCCCAAGTGCTCGCGAATCTATCGGCTCAGGGCCCCACGAAGGAGGTGCAGGCAGCGCTCACCGCATTGATCGCCGATAAAAAGGTGGGCCTCGACGAGCGCACCGGCACGGCGGCGGCGCTCACGAGAATCACCTATCCCGCGGGGGCTGACATCGACGGTGCCGCGGCGACTAATGCGGTCGCGCAACTCACGCTGGACGTGATTACCGACGCCGCCAAGCTGGCCCGCGAGTATCAAGATGAAGCCCTGGAGGGAGCCGATTTGTCGAGTGGTCCCGCGGGCCGAGGAGGCTACGGCGGCGGAGAGTACGGAGGTCGCGGCGGCTACGGCGGTTTCGGTCGGGGAGGTGGCGAAGAAGAGGCAGGCCCTCGGTTCGAGCGTCGGCAATTGTTTGCCCGACTCTTGGACATCGGCACTGGCAGTGGCTCACTCGCAGTCGGCCTGGCGGACGAGCCCAAAGCGAGATTAGTAGCGCTCATCGATGAGCTCAAACCCGTGATGCAGATCATGCAAGAAAAGAACGAAAGCGATGTGGAAGTCAGCAAGAAAGTGATCGAACTCGAAACGGCGCTGACAACGCTCCTGGAAAGTTGGGGCCAACCGGTCGTTGAAGCGGACAACAAACCGGCGAAGGAAGGCGACGCCGTTGCGGAAAATTAGCAGGTGTCAGGTCGGCTCAATCGGTGTCGCTCCTGGTGGGGGAGTGCCGCCCCCCTGGCGCACATAGTCCCCCCGGCCTCTGGCGTACTCGTGGGTCTCTGGCAACTCCGCCCCGGTCCCTGCTTGGCTGGCTTCGAACATTTTTTCGAGAAACGGCCGGCACCAACCGCAGCCCGTCCCCGCGCCAAAGCATTCGGAAAGTTGGGCCGCGCGCTGCGGCCTTTCCAACCGCAAGAAGTTCGCCACCTTCCGCTGGGTCACATGGAAACAGAGGCAAAGCTCGTCGTCGGGTTTCATGATGAGTCCCACTCGGTTGCCAAGTGAATCGCCACTCGTCGCGCTCGATGAAACTCGGCGAGATCGAGCCATTCGCTCCTTGTATGAATGTTATTCTGTCCGCAACCCAAGGTCACGGTCGGAATGCCATGCGCGGTGAGCCAGTTCGCATCGAGGCCGCCGTTGGAGATGTTGATTTCGGGAGTGAGGCCCGCCGCCACCACCGCTGCTTTGGCGGCACGGACGCTCTTTTCGTTGGTCGAGAGGGAAAAAGATTCGTAATCGAGCCGGCCTTCAATCGACACTTTGCCGCACTTGCCCGCCGCGTTGCAAACCTGCTTGGCCGCGTGGTGAAACGCTTTTTCGATCTCGTCGATAATCCGCTGACGGAATTTGGCATCGTGCGCACGAGCTTCGGCGCGAATTCGCACCAGATCAGTCACCACATTGGTCGCCGTGCCGCCGTTGATGACGCCGATGTTGCTCGTGCCCCGTTTTCCCTGTTTCTCAATGAGGCCATGCCAGCCGTTCTCGACGAGGTCGGCAATCGCCAGCCCCGCGATGGCGATCGCGCTGATCCCTTTTTCTGGATGCCCGCCGGCATGGCTGGCGAGGCCGCGAATTTCGAGATTCATCCGGTACCCGCCGGTGGCCCCCACCGTAAGCCGCGAGGGCAGTTGGCCATCGAAGTTGAAAGCGGTGGCGGGTTTGCCCAACAGATTCAAGCTTACATGCCGGGCGCCATGCAGGCCGGTTTCTTCCTGAACGGTCCACAAAAACGTCAGGGGCGGGTGCGGCAGGTTTTCCTTGAGAATGGCGAGCGCCGTCGAGAGTAGCACCGCCACCCCCGTGCGGTCATCGGCCCCCAAGCCGGTTTGCGTATCGGCGGCAACAATCCGTTTGCCCCGTTTCACCGGCCGGGCTCCCACACAGATGGGCACGGTATCCATGTGAGCGACCAACATCCGTCGAGGTGCGCGTTCCGTGCCCGGCAGTTTGAGGATGAGATTTCCCTGCTCCCCTTGATGGATCGATTTCCGATGGGCTTGGTCGGTCTTGATGGCGCTGGCTGGCGCGCCGGCGGCGAGCAAATGCTCGCGAATATATTCCGCGACAGGACCTTCCTGGCCGCTGCCAGCGGGAATCGCCAGCAGTTCCATGAGCAATTGCTCTGCCGCGTTGTCAGCGGTTTGTTTACTTTTCAAACGATTTCTCCACCCGCCGCAAGCGGCGAGGCTAAATGAATACTTGGAAACGGACCGTAAAGTCAGCCTATTTTCACCTGCATGCACCACACGGGGCAAGATTGCCGGATTGCGGGAAAATTACCTTCTCTCGCGCCGACGAACCGTCAGCATCGCTGGCAAAACCCGACGCAAGAGAACGACGCAGAATACCGATCTTATCTGAACAAGTGCATTTGTGTGTCGTGAATACTCACGGCCCCACCCGGATTGGTGGTGTTCGTGCGAAACGCTGTTTCGCCGCGCCGCCGCTCCGCACGACAGCTTGAATGGATTCATCCCGGGGCAGGAGAGATTCGACATGGGGTGGGAACGACGCAGGCCGGTATGGCCGTTGATCGGTGGACTCGCTTGCCTGTTTGGGCTGGCCGTCGCCGCGCCGTACTGTTGGCAGCATCCCGTTCTTAATGTCCACGAGCTTATCGAGCGCCGACAACTTGTCAGGCCAATTGAAAAACAGCCTCTTCCCCTGCGCACGACGTTCAATCTCGATACGTTGCGCGTCATGCATGCGACGCTCAGGAAAATCGTCGATGCCACGGAGGCCATTCCCGCCCAACCAGTGATTCAACCTCAACCGCTCGTCATCGTGAGCAGCGCGGACGACCGCTTGGCCATGCTCGACACTCGGCAAAACAAGCAAGCCTTTTCGCTCGTTGAGCCGGCGGCTCAGGCATCTCAACCACCGGCACCTGTTCAAAAAGAGTTGCAAAAAGAATTGCAACCAGAGTTGCTCGCCGTGGTGCCCACTCCCTTGTTGCGTCAGGCGCCGCTGCTCTTAGTCGATCGTTTGGAAAAACTCGCCCATCAGCCGCTCGCCACTGAATGGGCCACCGCGGTGCTGACGCGGGTGCGGCAACTTACTGAAAACCCGGCCACGCCACCGACCATCGGTTTGCAGATTCTCGCCGAACTCAAGCAACTCGCCGCTGCGGGGGAGATTCGTTCGCTGCAAATCTCCGATCCGGCGGTGCAACAGAATTGGCTGCAAGCGGCGCAAGGCCTGCAGCGGCGCTTGGCAATCTGGGAACTGCTGATCGAGCGCGGCGGTGCCGAGCCGATCACGCCCACGACCGACAAGGCGGGCGATCTTATGGGCGTGTTGACCGATCTCATCGCACTCTTGTCCGGCAGGGCCAATGGCGAAGAGTGGCGTGATTATTTGCTGCTTGACCAAATCGCCCCGGCCGCGAGCGAAGGGGTTGCGTTCGATCAAGCGATGAGAATGCGCTTGAGCCAAGAAGTCCTCTCTCGGCTCGATGATGGACGACTCACCGACGAGCAACGCGTGTTTATTGCCACGGAGCCGTTGGCCAGTCTGGCGCGGGAACTGCGACCCTGGGCCGCGGGGCCGGTCGATCTGCAAAAGCTGTTGGCTTTGGTGGAACGCTATGAAGCTGACGGCCAGATGGTGTATGCCGCGGCCATCAGCCAAATTTCGCAGCGGATGTTGTGGTCGAATGACGCGGCACTGCAAACACTCGCGCAAGATTTGCAGCATCAATTCCGCGGGGGCAACATGCGGATCGCGTTGAGCCATGAAATGTTTAACCGCATGATCCCCGAGCAATCGGCCGTCACATCTCCCGTGCGGGAAAACATCGCTGGGACGAAAGTTGACGGCCGTTCGCGGACATCCACCGAGGTTGCCATTCGATTGTTGCCCACCGACGACGCTTGGCGGCTGCAGCTTCGAGCCGAGGGACAAGTCGTCTCCAAAACGCGCTCCGACACCTGGCCGGTGAAAGTGCGTAATTCCGCGCGCTATCGCTACGAAGCCGAGAAAGTGATTACCATCGACGACAGCGGGCTGGAGATCGCACCGACTCAGGCCGGGGCACGGGGTCGGCATCAGTTTTTGGGGGCCGACTCGCAGTTCGATCGCGTGCCGTTCATGGGCGCCTTGTTCCGCGAACTGGCCAAGAAAGAGAATCAAAAATCGCGTCCCCAGGCGATGGTGCAAGTGCGATCCAAAGTCGTGCAGAAGGCCCGCACGCGAATGGATAGCGAGGCCGACGCCAAGTTGCACACATTGGAGCAACGCTTTCACGATAACGTCCTGATGCCGTTTGGCCAGTTGGCGCTCGCCGCCGAGCCGGTGGATATGTTTACGACGGCCGATCGGGCGGTCATGCAAATGCGGCTGGCGAATCTCGACCAACTCGCGGCCCACACGCCGCGTCCCTCTGCCCCGGCCGACAGCGTGGTGAGCCTGCAGTTACACGAGACGGCGCTGAACAATGCCTTCGCGGGCTTGGACCTGGAAGGGCGACGCATGATGCTCCCCGAGTTGCACAAGTTTCTCGCGGAAAAATTTGGCCAAGAGGAAGCCCCTTTGCCTGCCGATTTTCCCCATCGGGCGCGGATCGAATTTGCCAAGCACGATGCGATTCATGTGTCTTTTGTCGAAGATCGGCTGGAGTTGGTGCTCAATATCCGCGAGTTGGGCCGCGGCCGCGATAAAATTCAAAACTTCCAAGTGCATGCCTACTACCGCCCCCACCTCGACGGCTTGTCCGTGATGCTGGTCCGTGATGAAACGCTTCAGTTCTCGGGTCGTCATCTGAAAACGGGTTCCCGCGTGGTGCTGCACAGCGTGATGGGCAAAGTGTTTTCCAAGGGCCGCGAGCTCCGCGTGGTGCGCAAAACCTTGGAATCCGACCCCCGCTTTGGCGGACTGATGGTCACGCAGTTGGTGATCGACGACGGCTGGCTGGCACTCGCGCTGGGCCCCATCACAACCGATCGCACGGCCTGGCGGATGCCGAACTACCAAATCGAAACCGAACTCGTGAAGTAGCGATCCTCGTCAATGGCCAAAAACTCTTGGCAGATTTTCGATGTTGGCCAACTTGGCCAACTTGGCCATGTTGGCCACTACTGATCTTTTTGGGCAAGTTGAT
>JBGTMM010000145.1:0-4252 GCA_041743635.1 Bythopirellula sp. | reverse complement strand
ACTGTTCCAGGGGAACATGCAGCTGATCGCCAATCGGATTCGCCAGGCGCGGCCCGACGAGGTGTTTGAAGGGGACTTCATCACGCTGCAATCAGCCGACATCGACAAGATGCGCACACGTTTGGTGGAGATTATGGGCGGCGTGCAGTCGACCCCGCTAGCGCGGCTTTCCAGAGCGTTTCTCAAGGACGATGCGTTCATGGCGAAGTTCTGCCAGGCACCCGCCGGGATGAAAAATCACCATGCTTACAAGGGGGGCCTGCTCGAGCACGTGCTGAGCCTCATGGAGTTGATTTTGGTGGTCGCTCCGAAGTATCCGCAGATCTCGCAAGACAAGCTGTTGCTGGGGGCGCTGGTGCACGACGCCGCGAAGGTCGAGGAACTTGCCTACGAGCGCGACATTTCGTACACCGACCAGGGGCAACTCCTGGGGCACATGGTGATTGGCGTCACGATGCTCGACGACAAGGTGCGGCAGATCGTGCAGCAAGATGGCCAGCCGTTCCCTGAAAGATTGCTGATCGAATTAAAACACATGATTATCAGCCATCACGGCGAGTACTTGTTCGGCAGTAGCAAGTTGCCAATGACGCTGGAGGCCGTCGCCTTGCACCTGCTCGACAACTTGGACGCAAAGGTGGCGAGCTTTACGCAACTGATGGCCGACTGCCCGAACGCCGACAGCAATTGGACCCAGTATTTCACCCAGATCGGGCGGAAGTTGTATAAGCCGGCGAGCACAAATTAAGATTGAACCACGAATCATACGAATGAAGAATGATATTGAATTTCGAGTAGTTAGTAGGTATGTGTTTTGCTTGCTAGTGTCATGCTCCTGCGATGCGTTGCATCGCGGCTATTTTCTAGCCTCTAACTTCAATTCCTGATGCAAGAATACGAAGACGCCATTCTCCGTCATGTGAACGATCCCAAGTACCGCCCGGTCAAGCCGACGGTCATGGCCAAGAGCTTGGGGCTAGAGGGGGACGACATCCAGCGCTTCAAGCGCGTCGTTAAACAGTTGATCAAGACGGGGAAGATCGCCTACGGTCCTAGCCATTTGGTGTTCACTGCTTCTTCTGTGGCTGGGGTCTCCGACCCCGGAGGTCCGGCCTGGGAGAGGCCAGCCACAGAAAATTTAGCCACAAAGTCGATTGTCGGCACGTTTCGGCGGGCGGAGGGGGGCTTTGGTTTTGTGCGGCCCGAGGGAACCCCCGCCGGTTCAGGCCGCGATGCCGACGTGTTCGTGCCCGCCAATGCCACGGGTGATGCCGCGAACGGCGACATCGTCCGCTTGCGGCTTAGCGGCAGAGTCGGCCGCCTGGGGAAAAGCGAAGGCCGCATCATCGACATCGTCGAGCGCGCGACCAACCGTTTCGTCGGCACGTATGCGGTGACCGCCGGCATGGGGGTGGTGCAGATCGACGGCAAAATTTTTTCCAGCCCCGTATTTGTGGGCGATCCCGGCGCGAAGGGGGCCCAACCCGACGACAAAGTGGTGATTGAGATGGTGCGGTTCCCGTCGCACATCCGCGACGGCGAAGGGGTGATCCTCGAAATTCTCGGCAAGCGGGGCGAGCCGGGGGTCGATACCCTATCGATCATTCGTGAATTTAATCTGCCGGGCGAGTTTGCCGAAGCGACGCTGGCCGATGCACGGGACCAGGCAGCGCTGTTTGATGAAACCAACTTGAAGAATCGCACGGATGTCACCTCCGAAACGATTATCACCATCGATCCCGTGACGGCCCGCGATTTCGACGATGCGATTTCGCTCGTCCAGCAAGACAATGGACATTGGCTGTTGGGGGTGCATATTGCCGACGTGTCGCACTTTGTGCGCACTAAGTCGCCCCTGGATCAGGAAGCGAAGGATCGGGCGACCAGCGTGTACTTGCCCGATCGCGTGATTCCGATGATCCCCGAGATCATCTCGAACAACTTGGCGAGCCTGCAACCCGATAAAGTGCGTTACGCGATTACCGCGAAGATTGAGTTCAGCCCTGAGGGGCAGCGGATTGGCACCGACGTGTTCAAGAGTGCGATCAAAAGCTGCCGACGGTTCACCTACGAAGAAGTTGACCAATTTCTCGCGGATCGCCCTGGGTGGAAAGCGAAACTCACGCCCGCGGTACACGGCCTGCTCGGCCGGATGCACGAACTGGCGATGATGCTCCGCGAGCGGCGGATGAAACGGGGTTCCTTGGAGCTCAACATGCCGGAGCTGGAGATCGATCTCGACAAGCAGGGCAACGTCTCGGGGGCGCATTTGGAGATCAACACCGAGAGCCACCAAATTATCGAAGAATTCATGCTCGCCGCGAACGAGGCGGTCGCCGAGATGCTTTTTGACAAGGGCCTGCTGTTCCTGCGGCGCGTGCATGGTTCCCCCGAGCCACGCAAACTGAAAGCACTCACCGATTTTGTGACCGAGTTGGGTTTCAAAACCGACAGCTTGGAAAGCCGGTTCGCCTTGCAAGATTTGCTCAACAATGTGAAAGGCGATTCACGCGAACATGCCGTCAACTACTCGGTGCTGCGGTCGATGCAGCGGGCCGTTTACAGCCCCGAGGAAGAAGGCCACTACGCGCTGGCGAGCAAATGTTATTGCCATTTCACCTCGCCGATACGCCGTTATCCGGACCTCACCATTCACCGGCTGATCGAGCAGGTGACTCGTGGCAAAACACCGGATCAGCACTTGGGCGAACTGCTCACGCTGGGGGATCATTGCAGCGAACGCGAACAACGGGCGACCGAAGCCGAGCGGGAACTCAACAAGGTGAAGCTGCTTCTCTATCTGCAAGACAAAGTGGGTCTCGAAATGGACGGCATCATCACGGGGGTCGAGAATTTTGGCCTATTCGTGATGGGGACGCAGCTCCCCGCCGAAGGTTTTGTGCATATCACATCGCTCTCGGACGATTACTACAAGTTCGACAAGGCCGGGCACGTGATCCGCGGCTTCCGCTCGGGGAACGCTTATCGGCTCGGCGACGGCGTGCGGGTGGCGGTGGCAGCGGTGGACGTGGAGCGCCGCGAGCTTGATCTGCGACTTCTCGAAAAAGTCGGCGGCGCGAAGGCGGGTCGGCAACCCAAGCGCAAGATCAATCCCAAAGGCCGAGTGCAGAAACCGCGCAAGGGCAATCAAAAACGCAAGCGGCGGTAGCAGCACCCCTAGCCGGATCGCAACGCGATCCGGGAGGGATGGTTCTCCGGCTGAGGGGGTAAAGAGCCGGGGTGATCCAAGATTTCAAGTTGGGGAAACGTCTTACGGGTGGCATGGCCTCGGAGGCCCATTTTTAATTCTTACTGGCGACGTGGCCATGTTCCTCGAAGTTCTTCCATGCCCACGAGTACGAAGGCATGCCACACAGACTTCCCAATTTCAATCTTTAAATCACCCTGCCGCAAAGAGCCAAATTCGTTGACAAATCCGCGACCCCAGCTACACTGACGCTCTGGCACAAACACCTCATCCTCACGGCGGTTTTGCTTTCATGCGACGTAGTTCATTCTCGGCCTCGCCACGACGACTTGGTTTTGAAACCCTTGAAGATCGGCGGCTGTTGACGATCATCGCCGACACGTTGGCCGATACGTTCGTGCAGGTCACCCGCACTACGGGTCTAGAAACGACAGTCCTCACCGCCGACGCGGCCGGCAACGCCAAAATCTTCTACCACCCCAACGACGAGCTCGGCTACATCGACCCGGCCACCGGCGACTTGCTCGGCGGCGAGTTCTTTCTACCGGACACGAGCAGCGTCTTCGTGCTCGACGCCGCGCCCAACGGCAACCTCAGCGGCCTCACCGGCGTGACTTACTCCAACAGCCAGGTGATCACCCCGGACGGCGGCGCCACCGTCTTTCACCGCGACGGTTCGATCATGCGCTCTGGCGGCGACTGGTCGTACGATGCCGGTGCCACGATGTTCTCAGGTGGCAATTGGTCCTGGTCCAATGGCAACGCCCTGCTGACCGGCAGTGTCGCGTTTCATCCGAACGGCGCGGCCCTCCGCAACGGTTCCACGCTCTACTATGGCGGCGGGGGGACTTTTCAGAACGGCGAAGTCCTCAATTACCCCACGAGTCAGACGCTCAAGAGCGGCGACAACTATTTTTATGAGGACGGCGAAGACCTGCGCACAGGCAACACCCTTTATCATCCGACGGGGGGCGTGATGGTCGACGACGAGGGCGCGGTCTATAACGAAAACGGCGACCTCTCGCTCGCCCCCTACACCCGCAC
>JBGTMM010000144.1:0-12126 GCA_041743635.1 Bythopirellula sp. | reverse complement strand
AGCCGCGAAGATTTGCAAGGTAAGTCAGCAAACGATCATTCGCTGCTTCGATTCAGGACAACTCAAGGGTTTCCGCGTGCCGGGAAGCCGTTTTCGCCGCATTCCGCGTGAGCAGCTTTATGCCTTCATGCGGGACAACGGCATTCCGACCGACGCGCTCGATAGTGGCCGCCGCAAGGTCTTGGTCGTCGATGACGACGAAGATCTGGTGGAATTGATTGTTGACGCCCTGGAACGCGATGGGCGTTTCGACATCCGCAGTGTCAACAATGGCTTCGGGGCGGGCATGTTGATCAAAGAGTTCCGCCCCGACTTGGTCGTGCTCGACGTGATGCTGCCGGATATTAACGGCAAGGAAGTCTGCACGCTGGTGCGCAGCGAAAAAACGATGGACGACGTACGGATCATTTGCATCTCTGGCATGGTCGAGCAAGCGAAGATTCAGGAACTGCGGGACGCGGGGGCGAACGAGTTCATGAAGAAGCCCTTCGACGTGGAAGAATTGGTCGCGCGGATCTGTCAGTTGCTTGACGTCGAAATTCTTTCGACCTAATGGTTCTTGCCGTGGAGACTCATGAGTGAATGAGCTGGAACGGCAGAAGCTCGAAGCGCTGAAAGAACTCGCCTACGGGGCCAGCCACGAGATCAACAATCCGCTGGCCAACATCGCCGCTCGCGCGCAAACGCTGCTCCGCGACGAAGGGCATCCAGAGCGTCGCCGTGCGCTCGAAGCGATTCATCAACAAGCGCTCCGCGCGCATGAGATGATTTCGGATCTGATGCTGTTCGCGCGGCCGCCGCAATTGGTGCTGGAGTCGGTTGATCTCAATGAACTCTCGCGCCAGGTCGTGAAGAGTTTGGCGGAAGAAAGCGCGGAACGACAGATCGAATTTGTATTGCGAGCGCCAGGGGAGATCGTTCAGATTGTGGGAGATGCCGAGCAACTCACGGTGGCGCTGATAGCCGTCTGCGTGAATGCGATGGAAGCGATTGGCCGCGCGGGAACAGTGTCACTCACTGTTAGTCGCGAAATTCTTGCTGGCGAGGAGCGGGCGGTGATCGAAATCGCCGACACTGGGCCGGGCATTTCGCCAGAAATTCGCGAGCACATTTTTGATCCTTTTTTCTCGGGCCGGGAAGCGGGCCGGGGCTTAGGGTTCGGTCTGTCGAAATGTTGGCGGATTGTGACCCAACACGGCGGCGAGATCACGGTTTCGTCCGAGAAATCTCAAGGGGCGACGTTCACCATTTATTTGCCAAGCAAGCCTTAGCCGCCTCAGCCGGATCGCAACGCGATCCGGGAATGCCCCAAGCAAGCCTCAGCCGGATCGCAACGCGATCCGGGAATGAACCGGACCGCGTGGCGGTCCGGCTAGGGATTGCGATTTTTTAGCGTCGACAGGCTTTCATCAGCGGAGCTGCTGCTTTGCTGGTCAGCGGAGCTGAACTTAGCAACCCAATACTCGATTTCCGCTGCCGTGAGTTGTGTGACCGGCTTATCGAGTTGCGTGCCCCCCGCCGCTTGTGTTTGAAGCCGGGTCTTCCAAAGCTCGGAATACCAGCGCTCGCTATCCATCGATATGGCGCGTCGGCGTTTGGCGGCGCGTTGGATGCGGTGATCGCTGGAGACCACCAACAGCGACCGTGGGACGTGATGTTCTTGGATCATTTGTTCGATCAGAGCGTCGGCATCCGTGTAGTCCGAGGCATAGCGGACCGTCATTCCCCGGTGCGTGAGCGTGCGTGGCAGACCGGGCGGGGCCGCCGCGGCATCGAACACGATGGTCGTCTGAGCGAGTTCGTTTTCGGGGATGGATGAGGCGAGAAAATTAAGCAGCGCTTCGCGCGAGCGCTGAAATGTGCCCCCTGCCCCGGCGGAGTCGCCCACGATACCGGTGACATAGAGCAAGTTGTAGCCGTCGATGATGAGAGACATTCAAAATTACCGTGTGACACGTTGTGTCACGGCTACTGATTGTGATGCGATCACGGCTGAATAGCGGCTTCGTTGTAGTCGTGCCACTCGCTGTATTCATCGTGGAAGAACCTCGAGATTTGGTGATCGACGCCGAAGATCGAAGCCAATAGCGCGGCACGAATCCACATGCCATTGCGGGCTTGGCGGAAATAAACCGCGCGGGGATCGTTGTCGATCTCGGGGGGAATCTCGCCAAAATGTTGATCGCGCGGAAAGGGATGCAAAATCGGAGCGTAACTTTTCATGCGACTAACAAGGTCGCGATTGAGCTTGTATTTGGAGAGATCAAGCGTGGCGAACTTGGCCTCCTCCTCCGGGTTGTTGTGCTCTTTCTGAATGCGAGTCATGTACAGGGCGTCGATCGCTTCAATCACCGGCACGCCGCCAATTTTTTCCTCGAAGGAATCGACTTCCACGAAGCGCACGCCACGATCGGCGAGCCGCCCGCGCAGATCGTCGCGGAGCGAGAGTGTCGGGTCATTGGGGGCGATGAACACGAGCGTCACAGCCTCGTAGTTGGCCAGCAAACTGGCGAGCGAACGCACCGTGCGGCCGCGGCCGATGTCGCCGCAGAAGCCGTAGGTTTTGTGGGCCAAGCCCTTTGTTAGCTCGGTATAATCGCGGCGGAGCTCGTCGAAGCGGTTAGCCGGCGGCGAATCTTGCGGATGCGAGAATTGAAAGCTGCGCTGCAGGGTGTAAATATCCAAGAGCGCTTGCGTGGGATGCTCGTCGGAACCTGAGCCCGCATTGACGATGGGCACGCTGCGATTGCCCGAGGCTTCAAGGTCGTTCATTAGGTAAGCACAGGATTCGGCGAGCCGCGCGAGTTTGCTCCGCATAATAATCAGATCAAAATAGCTAGAAAACATGCGGATCGAATCGAAGCGAGTTTCACCTTTTGATTCCGACGAGGTTGTTGGGTCGCGGACTTCGTTGCAAGTGATGCCCAAAATTTGACAGGCGGCCATGAAGGAAAGAAACGTGCGGGTCGACGGCTGCGTGAAATAGAGCATCGCCCGTTTGTGGTTGAGCAGGCGAATGAGGAAATCTTGCCCGCCGCGCGTCCTGGAGAGGACGCGGATTTTGTCAGCCGTGCCGGCGAGGTCTTCGAGCATGTCGACGGAGAATTGCCCACTGAAGATGACGTGGCGGAGGCGTTCGTTCCGCTCGAATTCAGGAAGTTTCATCCGCACGGGCCGTTCGATGCGCGACTCATAGTGCAGCAAATCCAACTCGTCCTGGGTGGGCGTGCGGCGGTTCTGCGGATCGCGCGACATGGCCAAAAATCCTCGCGGGCGTGGGTGGCGACTCACTTTGTTATCGCAGATGAGCGAATTGGTCGTCAAGCTGCGAAGATTTGAGAACCACGACGACACGACGAGCACGACGAATTTCATATAAACCGACCTGAAATATCTTCCGTCGTGGCCGTTGTGTCGTCGTGGTTCAATCAATGATCCGATACCCGCCAGCGGACTTGGAACAGCCACATGACTGCGATCAACAACACGGTGTTGTAAACGACCACAAAGAACAGGTGCCCCCAGAACACCGGCAGAGACACGACGCGGGGTTGCGGCAAGCTGGAGACTTCGAGCGGCAAGTTGAACACGGCGGCAAAGGGACTGGTGATGCCGGTGAGTGCGACGATTTCCTGAGCATCCGTGGTTTTCACAAAAGAATCGACAAAACGCTCCGCGGCCAAGGGCACGAGGAAGAGCGTAATGATAATCAAATACGTGGCGAGCAAACTGGTTGAAGTCTTGGTGAAGAGCGTCGAACAAAACAGCGCTGTCATCGCCGTGGTCACGCAAGTGAGAAATACGACCAGAAAGTAGCCCCCCATCGTCGGCAGATTACTCCAGTAATCGAGCGGCATGATGCAGGCGAGCATGACGGGCCACATTAAAAAGCCAGTGAGCACGCTGGAGACTCGCAAGCCGGCAAACAGTTTGCCCCACATGATCTGCCAAGGGGTGATCATCGTGGTGAGCAAGAGGTCGAGCGTTTGCCGTTCGCGCTCGCTGGTAACGCTCCCAGCGGTGAACACCGGGCCGACGAGCATGTTGAAGAGCAGCGCATAGGCAATGTACCACGGCGCAAGATGGGGTTTGAGATACAACAGCACCGCCATCAGCGGCAGCGCGAGCCCCATGCTGATCTGAATCACGAGCCGCAGCATCAGCGTTCCCTGGCTAAAAATCTCGCTGCGGATTTCTTTTTCGTAGATGGGATTGGCGTCCTCCGGGAGGAATGTCGTCCGCTTTGGCGGAGCGAAGAGGCGGTCGGGAAATTCGTCGCGCTTGATGTAAAGGCCCACCGCCGATTCGGCTTCGGTTTCGAGGTCAATCGCCTCGCGGCCCGCGCTGCCGAGGTCGGGGGCTCGCAGCAAGCGCCGGGAAACGTCGGAGAACAATAATGCAGTGAGCGACAAACACGCCACCGGCACAACCGTGAACAGGACGAACAGCCGAGCCTCGCCCAATTGCTCGAGCGCTTGCCAAATAAAGACCCCGACCATGGCCAGCGGCAGAATCATTAAATAGGAAACAACCAGCGAGGCCGAGGTTCGCCCGAAATAGCTGCTGCACCAGAGGCTGATCATCGTGAAGAGTGCGACGGACGAAATCATGGCCAGATAAGCGGCCAAGACTTCAAAAAACTGCACGCCGCCCAGCGGCAGGCAGAGCATCACCACGGGCAGCGATCCAATCATCAATTCGGCGAGCGGGCAGAGCGACGCGGCAAGTTTCCCCAGCACGATGGCGGAGGGCCGCATGGGGCTGGCGAGCAGCATTTCAAAACTGTCGCGCTCCTTTTCACCGGTGATCGCTCCCGCCGCAAAGCTGGGGGCCATTAGCGACATTAGCACGTACTGCCCGAGAAAAAGCATATTCACCAGCGGTCGAGCCTTGTCGCTGTTGGACATGTCGATCCGCTCATCGGCCGGCCACGCCGCGTAAACGAGCAACCCCAAGAGCGCCACATAAGCGAACAAAAGCACAAACGTGCGCGTCATCCGCAGATTCGCGACGAGTTCGTTTTGCAGCACGGGGTTTTCGAAGAGGTACATAGGCGCTAGGCGCTGGTTATTAGGCGCTAGTTTTCGGATTTTGGGATTAGTGAGCGGCGTAAGCCTGAAAGCATGCGGCCTTCTTCTTTCAGAATTTCTATCAGTCGATCAATTTGCGTTTGGTTGCCAAAGCCTAGCTCTTTCGAAATCAATAGCTGTGTTTCAAGCTCTGCGAGCGATCCCCTCGCAATTGACACAAATCGTGTCAATTCACGCTTTGACTCTCGTGAATGCCCCTCGGCTATGTTGGAAGGTATTGAAACAGCACAACGACGAAGCTGGGAAGTCAACCCAAACTTCTCACTATCTGGAAAAGTGGCAGTGATTTGGTAAACAGTGCGAGTAATTTGAATCCCGACTTGCCAAACTTTTAAATCCTGATAACCAGCCATAAGTTTTCTTTCTTAACTAGCGCCTAACGTCTAGCGCCTAACGCCTCTAATATTTCCGTGGCCGCACTTTTCCCAACACCCGGCTCGGCAGACCCTGGATTCGCAAAAATCCTTCCGCGTCCGTTTGGTCGTAGCTGCCGCCGCCTTCCATGCTGGCGATCGCTTCGTCGTAAAGGCTGTGCGGGCTTGTGCGGCTTTGAATCGTGACGTTCCCCTTGTAGAAGCCGAGGGTCACGTCGCCCGTGACCGGCTTCTGCACCTCACGAATAAACGCCATCAAAGCGTCCATTTTCGGCACGTACCAGAAACCGTAGTACACCATCTCGGCCACTTCGGGAGAAATGCGGTCGCGTAAGTGAACAGTCTCGCGATCAAGCGTGAGTTGCTCGAGCGCCAAGTGAGCCGCGTAGAGCGCCGTCATGCCAGGGGCCTCGTACACGCCGCGGCTTTTCATGCCGACGAAACGATTCTCGACGATATCGATTCGTCCGACGCCGTTGCGGCCGGCGATGGTGTTCATCGTTTCGACCATGGCGAGCGGACTTTTCTTTTCGCCGTTGATCGCAATGGGAACGCCGCTCTCGAAGCTGATCGTGACTTCCTCGACCTTGTCAGGGGCGTCTTGGGGCGAAACCGTCATGCCGAAATCGACGATTGCCAAGCCGTTCACCGCGGGGTCTTCGAGCTTGCCGGCTTCGTAGCTGATATGCAGGCAGTTTTCGTCGCTGCTGTACGGCTTGGAGATTGAGGCCTTCACCGGAATTTTTTTGGCGTCGCAATAGGCGATCATCTCAGTCCGGCCGGGGAACAGATCGCGGAATTTTTTGATCCGCCAGGGGGCGATGATCTGGACGTTCGGCTCCAGCGCCTCGGCGGCGAGTTGGAACCGGCATTGGTCATTCCCTTTGCCGGTGGCCCCGTGGGCGTAAGCCTCGGCGCCGACATCGCGGGCAACTTGCAGGCAGACCTTGGAAATCAACGGCCGGGCGATCGAGGTGCCCAGCAGATAAATGTTCTCGTACTTGGCCTGCCATTGCAGCACGGGGAAGGCAAAGTCGCGGCAAAGTTCTTCGCGGGCGTCGATCAATTGCGATGATTTCGCCCCATTGTCGCGGGCCTTTTTGAGAATCGCCTCACGGTCTTCGCACGGCTGGCCCAGGTCGACATATACGGCATGCACGTCGTAGCCTTCATCTTGCAACCAACCAAGAATCACCGAGGTGTCTAAACCTCCCGAGTAAGCCAACACACACTTGGGCATGATCACGATCCTATAAAAGTCACAAAGCCGCCACCGCTGGTGGCGCACAGGAGACAGCAAACTCCTCATTGTGGTTCGCCGTGGGGGGACTGGCAAGCGGGAGGAAAGAAATGACCAATGTCCAATGTCTTAATGACCAAATAGGGAATGGTCGGCATGCGTCTCTTCATTGGTCATTTGTTCATTGGTCATTGGGCATTTCTTATTCAGGCAGCTCCACGATCCGCAGATTTTTGAAGAGCAAATCCGTTGTGGGATCGTGTCCTTGAATGGCGATGGTACCCGGTTTGGTGCGCAACCCTCGTCGCGGGTTTTCGTCGATCTTGCGGTCGTCGGTCCAGTCGCTCACTTGAATGCCGTCGACCCAGACGGCCATGTGCGGCCCGTCGGCGATGATCGTTATCGTGAACCATTCGTGATCGCGCGCGACGATCCGCCGAGCATTCTGACGACGAAAAATTCCTCCCGTGCCACAATCGACGGGATTGGTGGGATCGCCACCGACCATGCCGTTGTGAATCTGGCTTTCATAGCCCATCAACACATCACCAGGGATACACCGAAAGAAAATGCCGGAGTTGAGGCCGTCGCCATTCACTTGACAGTCGAGCTGCATGACGAAATCGCCGAACTCGCTGTCGGTTTCAAGTTGTCCCGGGCCGTCTTTCACTTGAAGTTCACCAGTGGGAGTGACGGTGTATTCGCTGTTGTCAGCGCGGTTGGCGTTCCAGCCGGCAAGGTCTTTGCCGTTGAAGAGGGGTTTGAGCCCCAATGGCTTCAAGCGAATGTTGCGAAACACGACGGGGCCCTCTTTAAACTGCAGGCCGATGCGGCCGCGCGGGATGGGATGGGGATCGCGTAGCGACGCGACTTGTCGCGCATCAAGACTGACTGTAATCTTTGAGCCATTGGCCAGAATGTCGAACGCATGCCAGGTTTCACGGCCCGCTGAAGCGGGCCTCGCCTGGGGTTTGGATTGCGTGCGTCCCACGAGGGAACCGGTGGGGAAGGGATTGTCATCGGGTGCGATATTCACTTCGTAACAATCTTTCGTCGGATCTTTGGGATCAAGCGAAGTGCGTAAGAACACGCCACTGTTGGTGGTCGCTGGCGATTGGAATTCGATGTGCAGTTCGTAGTCGGCGAACTCGGTGGTCGTCATGAGCCAACCTTCCTGGCCACTCTTTTGATTGCTGTCGACGTGGATCGCGCCGTTCTCAACGCGCCAGTTGGCGTCGCTCGTGGGCTGCCAGCCGAAAAGCGTCTCACCATCAAAGAGCGCGATCCACCCCTCGGCGGCTTGCTCGGGAGTGATTGCCTCAGCACCCCGCAAAGGTGTGACAAGAAGGACGAACAGGAGGAAACAGAGCGAACGGAGGTAAGGAAATGCAAAACGCAAAATGGTGAATGATAAATGCAAAACCGAAGACACTCTTACTTTTGCATTTTGCATTGAACGTTTTGCATTTTGCATTCTTAATTCCTCCGCCTTGGCGCCTTTGCGAGAGATATTTTAACCTTCGTCGATATCAAGCCGCACCTGGCACGGAAAATCCCCTGCCGCGCCGCTGGGGAGTTCGATCTCCAGGCGATTGCTGAGGCCGATAAGTTGCGTGACTTCTAGGTTGCCCGTAAGAGTTTGTCCGTTGAGCGAGACTCGCGCGTCAGGTGGAAGATTCTCTACGACGACCCACACCTTTTCCCGCGGCGTGAGTCCCGCGGGCCAGTTGAAGCCGCGCGACCAACAGACGCCGCCGCCGCGCGTTTCGCATTGCCAAGGCTCGCGGAGACGGATAGTGTGGATGTCGGGCATGGGGGAGGCGCTAGTTATCAGGCGCTGGGCGCTAGTTAAAAATCCAACTTCTAGTGCCTAGTAACTAGCGCCTAGCGTCTACTTCACTTTGCCAAATTGCGGGTGACGGTGGTTTCGCGAATCTGGCGGCTGTCGGGTTCGTAAACGCGAATTTTTACCTGCACGCCCAAGAGCGGGTGAGGATACGGCGGCGAGGTCTCGCGCTCCAGCGGATCGTCGGGACCGTTGATGGCGCCGGTGCCTGTTACATCGTCATCCAAACCATTTGTCCCTTCGTCCGCACCAGTGATAACATCATTGTCGCCGTCAAGATTGTCTTGGTCGACGCCATCTGTTTCATAATAGGTGGTCCAGGTGTCATAAGTCGAAGGAGAGCCGGTGAAGGAGCCTGGAATTCTTGGATGCCAGCCGACTCGTCGATTAAGTTGGTATAGTGTCGTAGGAGCCCCTGTGATTAAAGTGTAATCGTAGTTGAGGGCATTAATCCATCCGAGATCGGCGTACGCGCCAAAGCCGGTGATATTTGTGGGTGGAGTAGCAGTGGCATTGATGAAAGCCGAGGCATCGAGACCCCTTCCTTGATAGTTGTATAGAGGCGCACCGGGATCATAGATTTTGACATCGAAAGCCAACACATCTGTAAGCACTAAATCCTCGCCTTGTCGTTCATTAGTCGGATTGTCAAGCGGCTGATTTGAACTGCCGAATGGGTAAAGTGAGCTATTATCCACTCCGGGCTGCCGGACGTCGCCACTTGGTGGAACGACAGTTTCATAGGGAAAGTTGTAAGGGTAGTAACCAGGAGAAGTAAGCAAAGGATAATCCGCGGGATTCGTCATATGCGCGAAACGAAACTCTCGCCGAGCCAAGTCGGCCAGGGTGTTAGGAACAATTCGCTGATTTTCCAGCCGAGCGGATATGTCATACTCGTTCTGGAAATCGCGCAAAGCCTTCAAGCGCGAGGCAAACGTTGGATAGTCAGCCGTGTTGGTCAAATCGAGCCGAGGATCGCTTCCTGTGACGGGGGCTCCGGAAATCGTTTTCGTTTCCGTGCCATACCAAGGTGTCACAAGGAGCGTGCGTCGATAGATTTTTCGCATCCCTGGTTCACCATCGGGACGACTGGGAACATTCCGATTCTGCACGGCGAACCAAACCACTTCGGCCACAGGCGATGAGATCGCTAAATCAATCCAATCGCCATCGATATAGTCAGGGGCCGTTCCAATGTTGCGCGGATCACCACCGGGTCGAAGTCCCCTGCCCTTGCCCCGAAAACGAGCGGCCTCATTTTCGACGGTCATTGCCAGGATGTCGTCGTAGTCACCCAAACCACGGCCATCGGTGACGATATTTGCATTAATCAATTCGCCAGCACTGTTGTAGAGGAGATTTGAGGACGGAATCAGCGAAGTTGCTGGGTCATATGATCCAGCCGCTACGGGACGCTCGTCCGAACGATCCCCTTCCACATACTCAAAATATCCATCGGGCGGATTGTTTGAGTCTGGCTTCGGCATCACGCCGTGAGTGTTTTTGGGATACTTGAGGCAAGTCGCGCCGGCAAGATCGTTAAAAAGTTGCGAGCGGGCAATCCGCAGGTTGGCGCTGACTTCCATCGTAGCGCGGCGATTGCGGACCCCTTCGCTGATGTTGGCGAACAGGTTCACCACCGCGGCCATCATCACCAGCGTGATCGCCATGCCGACGAGCATTTCGACGAGCGTGAACGCGCGGCGGCTATTTTGGCTAAACTTCATCATGAAATACCTCGTTCCCCTACCTCTATTGCACCGTAAAACACGGGAAAAGTCAAGCAGAACCGCAGACGCAAACTCTATTGGCGGCGGCAGTTACCGCGGATTCTGTGCAATCGCGACACACAGCACGACACACCCTGTGGTGTTACAATACAGTTTTGCAGAATTGAAACGCAGATTAATGTCATTCCGAGGGAGCATTAGCGACTGAGGAATCTGGTTTGCACAACTCTTACATCATGGAAAACGTGTGAGAGTTGAACCCAGATTCTTCGAGTCGCAGAGCTCCTCTCAGAATGACAGAACTCACCCTATTTCGCGATGGCAGAGAATAAGTTTCCATGCGTATCAGCACCATCCCTCAGCTTTATCGCAATGTGAATCGTTGGGGAGAAATTCTCTCGATCCTCAGCAAGTACGGCCTCGCGGGCTGGCTGAACCGCTTTGATTTCTTGCCCGGCAAGTCGCTGCTCAAGAATCGCAATGGCCAAGTGCTCGCCCAGGAAAATCGTGAAACGCGGATTCGACTGGCGCTTGAAGAACTCGGTCCGACGTTTATCAAGCTGGGGCAAATCCTCAGCACGCGCCCCGACGTGGTGGGGCCTGAGCTCGCCGGTGAATTGCAAAAGCTGCAAACCAATGTCCCCGCGGATTCGCTCGGGCAGGTTTCCGCGGTGTTTGAAGCGGAGTTGGGCCGACCCATCGCCGAGTGCTTTGCCGAGTTCTCGCAAGAACCCGAAGCGTCGGCGTCGATCGGGCAAGTCCATCGCGCCAAGTTGAACTCGGGGGAAGATGTCGCCGTGAAGGTGCAGCATCCTTCGATCAAACAGCGGATGCGGGTCGATCTGGAGATTCTCACTGGCCTCGCGCAATTGGCCGAGCGCTTGCCGGAGTTGCAAGCTTACCGGCCGACATTGATCGTGGCGGAATTTCAACGGCTGTTGAAACGCGAGCTTGATTTCACCTGCGAGCGCCGCCACCTCGAACATTTCGCGCGGGCTTTCCGCGACAGCAAGCAAGTGCAGATTCCATATTCGCATCCCGACTTGAGCACCGAGCGGGTGTTGGTCATGGAATGGCTGGAGGGCGTGCCGCTGTCGGATCCCGCGGCCATTGCGGCCCTGGGGGTCGATCTCGGAAAAGTTGCGCAGAATGGCGCGGACGTTTATTTGGAAATGATCTTCCGCCACGGTGTGTACCACGCCGACCCGCATCCGGGGAATCTGCTGCTGATGCCCGACGGCAGAATTGGGCTGTTGGATTTTGGCATGGTCGTTCGCATGGACGAGCAGACCCGCGATGACATCGAGGATCTGCTTTTGGCGATAGTCGAGCAGGATGCGAATCGGCTGTGCGCCGTGGTGGTTCGCGTGGGAGCCACGCCTCCGGAGCTTGATGAAACGAGCTTGGGGTTGGACCTCGCCGATTTTGTGTCGCACTATGGCCACCAAGCGGTTGACCGGTTTGAATTGGGGGCAGCGCTCGCCGAGATGATTGACATCATGCTGCAGTACAAGATCGTGCTCCCTTCGGCGATGTCGCTGCTCTTGAAAGTGTTGATCATGCTCGAAGGGACGGCCAAAAAACTGGAGCCAAACTTCTGCTTGATGGAAGTGCTCCAGCCGTATCAACGCAAGATCATGGCCCGGCGATTGTCGCCCGCGCGGCAGTTCCGCAAGGCGAAGCGGTTTGTGTTTGAAATCCAAGAGTTGATCGAAGTTTTTCCTCGCCGCTTACGCAATATCATGCAGCAGGTGCAAACCGGCAGCTTTGACGTCCACCTTGATCACCGGGGGTTGGAGCCGTCGGTGAATCGCTTGGTGTTGGGAATGATGACGAGCGCGCTGTT
>JBGTMM010000143.1:0-5099 GCA_041743635.1 Bythopirellula sp. | reverse complement strand
GTCCTTGCCGCCCGCGCGCTGCCAGGATTGGTGGAAGCCCTATTCCTGCTTGTTGTTCCTGAAAGTCTCATTCTTGTTGGCCACACCGTCCGCTATCGGGCAAGAGAAGAACGAAGCGGACATTCCCACTCAGTTTCTGGAAGAACTGCGTGAGCGCGGCTGGCACGATGTCGCTTTGGAGTATCTGGAGCGGGCCGAGGCTGATCCCCTCGTCACACGAGAGTTTCTGGTTGACCGCGATTTCCATCTCGCTGTAACCCGGGCCGCCCTGGCTCGACAGACGGTAGGTGAAAGCGAGCGCCAGACGCTGCTCGAAGAAGCAACCGCCAGCTTTCAAAAATTTGCTAAGGAGCAGCCCGAATCGCCACATTACGTCACCGCTTTGAGTCAGGTTGGCAACATGCTCGCCGAGCAAGCGCTGGCCACGCTCAATAAAGCTGATCGGCTTCCCACGGAAGCGGCTAGTGAGCAGGAAGTCTTGCGGGAGAGTGCGCGAAAAATCATCGACCAAGCGGCGGCTGCGGTGGATCAACTCTTGCAGCGCGTCGATGAGCGAATCGCCAAGATGCCCCGCGGCGCCGCGTTGCAAGCCAACAACGGTGCCAGCGCACTCAAGCAGGACCTGCAGGCCAAACAAGCCGAAGGTCGCTTTCTCGCCGCCAATTTGAATTTTGAAACATCGCGCACTTTTCGCCAAGGTTCCGAGGAATACGAGGGTGCCCTGGAAACCGCCGCCGAGGGTTTCAAGCAATTGCGTAAGCAATATGAGAACAAACTCGTCGGGTTCTATGCGGTGCTCTACGAAGGTCGCTGTTACCAAAATGCCGGCGAATTGGACAAAGCGCTCGACACTTATGGGGAACTGATCAACCAGCCCGTGGGCCAACCTGATTTTCGCAAACTCATCGCTCGAGCGTACCGCTATCGGGCCGCCTGTTACTTGGCGGACGGTAAACCTGACAAAGCCATCGAAGAATGTCGCGATTGGCTCGACCAATCGAGCCGCGACGAACTCGAGCAACCCGAGTGGCTGGCCGTCGCCTTTCAATTAGGTACGGCTTATGCCGCCGAGGCCAGCGACAATTCTGGCGACAGTAGTGCTAGTCGCCTCCGCGCGGACGCCCGCAAGTTATTCCGCGAAGTTTCACGTCATCCGGGGGAATTTCAAGACGACGCCCGCGCGGCACTGGCCCTTTCCGGCAACGATGAGGATGCCGCACCAGTGCAGGTCACCGGTTTTGCCGATGCATTTTCCGAGGGCAAGTCGGCTCTGGAGCAAATGAGTTCGTCCCAATTGGCGGTCAAACTCGCGGCTAACAACAACCCTGAAGGTGTTCCAGACCTTGAAGAACAAGTGACCTCGAGCCGGCAACAGGCCCTCAAATACTTTGAGCAAGCCATCAAATTCATTGACGACAAGATTCCGGCGGAAGATGCCGCCGCGGCCCGCTATTATTTGTGCTGGCTTTATTGGGATGGTGGGCGGACAGTCGAAGCGGCGGAACTCGGCCAGCAAATTGCCGACAATCATTCCGACAGCCAGTATGCCCCCACCGCGGCCAAGGTGGCGCTGGCCGCCTACGAACGGCTCTACCTGGAAGCCAAGAACGCTGATGCGGCGAATGTTGATTTATTGTCCAAGAAGCTGCGCGGCATTGCCGAACTGATTGTTGAGCGCTGGAACGATTCCGATGCCGCTACCACGGCCATGAATCTATTGATCTCACTCGCGGTTCGCGACAAAGATTTTGACGAAGCCGACCGCTTGATCGCCGAGTTGCCGGAAAAATCGCGCGGTGCGGCGGGTTTAAGCTTGGGTGGCACGCTCTGGAGCCAATATTTGCAGCAAACCTCTGGTAGCAATACTCCGCTCACTCCGGAAACCGTGAAACTAAGAACTCGCGCGAGTAATTTGCTCGCGGCGGGTTATAAATCCCTTGCCAAATCGTCGGACATCAGCCCCGCCCAAGCGGCTGGCGTGTTGTACTACGTGCAAGTGCTACTCGCAGATGGCGAAGCTTCCCAAGCGGTCGAGGTGCTGGAAAACCCGCGCGTGGGACCGCTTGCAGTTATGAAACGGGGCGGCAGTGACGAACAGGACCAAGCCTTCGCGCTGGAAACCAGCAAAGCCGCGCTGCGGGCGTATGTGTCGGTCGATCCGCCTCGGAACGACGAAGCCATCGCCATGATGGAACAACTCGAGAAAATCACCGGCGATTCCGAGACCGCGCGGAATCAACTCACCGGCATTTACGTCAATTTGGGCCTGCAACTTCAAGAACAAATTAAACAGCTCACGGCCAGCGGAGATAAAGCGAAGGCGCGAGGCGTGGCCGCCGCGTTTGCGAGTCTGCTCGAACGGGTCGCCCAGCGCGGTGACGCGCAAAGTTGGCCCGTCCAGATTTGGCTCGCGCAAACAAGTTTGCAACTGGGAAGCGGCCTGAGCGGCGCGGATGCCGACCGCTATCTCTCCCAAGCCGAGGACGCGTATCGCGGCATCCTCTCCGAAGTGGAAAAAACTCCCAGCTTCGCGCCTAACGAACTAGCCGTGTTAGCAGTCCGAAAAAAACTTGGTGAAACTCTACAAGCGCGTGGCAACTATGCCCTGGCACTCGAGCAATTCGTGGCCATTCTGCAAGAGAAGCCCAATACGCTGGAGTTGCAACAAGCCACTGCCGCGGCGCTGCAAGCCTGGGGTAGCGACAAAAGCGATGTGAAAGTTCTCGAACAATCCATTCGCGGCCTGAAACCCCAAGCCAATGGCAAGAATCTTGTGTGGGGTTGGCTGCAACTCGCCACGGTCGCCGACTACGCTAATCGCAAAGCCCAACAAGCGGGCGATGATTCTCCCCAGAATGCGGAAGCCGTCGCCAAATATCAGGACATTTATTTCCTGGCTCGCTATCATGCTGCCCAAGCTCGGCTCGCCGCCGCGAAACTCTCCCAAGGGGAAAGCCGAACCAAACAATTGGCCACCGTCCGGCAAAGCATTGCCGCGCTCAAGCAACTTTATCCCGATCTGGGAGGTCCGCATTGGCAAGCGCAGTTTGAGGCGCTCATGAAGGAGGCCGGAGAATGATTTTTCAATTGAGACAACTTATTCGCGGGGCTACTTTGAGCTTGCTGGCAACGAGTTCTTTATACGCTCAATCCGGCATTGATCGCGTCCAGCGCCGCAACGGCATCGACTCAGGCTCGATCACCGCGATCACGCCGCTGGGCGTGACTATTTCCAAGGGAGGCGTGACTAGCAAAATTCCCGCCGAGGAGATCGAGAGTATTCAATTCGACGGGGAGCCTCCTGAGTTGAATGCCGCACGCACTCAGTTAAAGCGTGGTCGGTATGACACAGCCTTGGGGAGAACCCAGAAAATTGACCGTGCCAAGGTAACTCGCGACGAAGTCACGCAAGATCTCGATTTCTATACGGCAGCCTCTATGGGAAATCTAGCGCTGGCGGGCCAAGGCGATCTCAAGAAAGCCATTGCCGACGTCGGCAAGTTTCTGACCACGCATCGTGCGAGTTACCATCTGCCCGAGGCCATCGAACTGCACGGCGATCTTTACCGCGCGGATGGCGATCCCGATTCGGCTCGCAAAAAATACGAAACACTCGCCAAAGCACCCTCACCCTACTACAAAGCCCGCTCCGCCCTGCTCGTAGGACAGCTCTTGCAGGAACAAAAAAAACACGCCGAGGCAATTTCGCAATTTGAGGGCGTTCTCACCGCCGCGGGGACGAGCACCCTCGCCGACGGCATGAAACAGGAAGCCACGCTCGCACGGGCGATCAGCCTCTCGGCGACGGGTAAGCTCGTCGAAGGGACCGAAATCGCCAAACAATTAATTCAACAAACTCCAGCCGACGATGCCGAGGGCCTGGCTCAGGGTTACAATGCGCTGGGAGATTGCTTGCTGGCTGGCGGGGACACTCGCGGCGCGCGTGACGCCTATTTGCACGTTGATTTTTTGTTCCATGACGCGCCCGCCGAACATGCCAAAACCCTGTTCCGACTCGTGAATTTGTGGAAAGATTTGCGGCATCCGACCCGCGCGCAGGATGCTCAACAACGACTTAGCGATGATTACCCCTTGAGCCGCTGGGCGGGGCGTTAAGATGAATCGATTGTGGAACTTGGCCGGCTATTTATGAACTGGAAACGTAATTCTCCTCACGACTCGAATTGGCCCCGCGCGATTGGCAAGGTAGATTAAACATCTCGCAATTTTCCCGGAGCATCCCTCAATGGCACGCGGAGAACAATTAACAATGCAATTCGCAACAAGGCAATCGGCGAGCACGACACGCTGTGCCTCTTCACAAGTTTTGCGGCGGCCACTGCTCGCTTTAATGGCGATATTGATCGTCGCCGGAGCAACCGGGCCCGCAGCGGCTTTGGCTCAGGACGACCCTGTGGTCGTCGAAGAGGACGTCGCCACGACAACCGATCCCGAGGTTGTGCAAATCAGCTATCTCCAATGGGCCGCCCAGTCGCTGGGTTGGATGTACGGCATTACATTTCTGGGCATGTCGTTTTCTTTGGTGGCATTGATCATCATGAACGTCCTTGCGTCCCGCCGCTCGAATATGGTGCCCAGTTTGCTCATTGCGGATTTCGACAAGTTGCTCGAGGGCAAACAGTATCAACAGGCCTACGATCTCGCCAAGAGCGACGAATCGTTCTTAGGACACGTCCTCGCCGCGGGCATGGCCAAGGTCTCGGCTGGGTATGAGCAGACCATCGAATCGATGCAAAACATCGGTGAAGAAGAAAACATGCGCGTCGAGCATCGATTGAGCTATCTGGCACTGATCGGCTCGATCGCCCCGATGGTGGGACTGCTGGGAACCGTTGACGGCATGATTATGTCGTTCAAGGTGATTGCCAACACGACGACCGGCGCGCCCGACCCCCAATCACTGGCCGAGGGAGTGGCGACCGCGTTGTTCACGACGCTGGTGGGCTTGCTATTGGCGATCCCCGCCATCGCGGCCTTCAACATTCTGCGTAACAAAGTCGCCCGCAACGTGCTGGAAATCGGCGTGGTGAGCGAGGAGATGATGAGCCGCTTCAAAAAGGCATCCGCGTAGTCGTGCG
>JBGTMM010000142.1:0-1664 GCA_041743635.1 Bythopirellula sp. | reverse complement strand
GCGATCCGTGCTCGCTCGCCGCTCAACAGCACGCGGCAGCATTTGTTCTCCATTGTCAAAACACTGGACGCCAACAAGCCGGACAACAAAACCGACGCCGGGGCGATCTTGCGCGACATTGCCGAGGGCGGGCCCCGCCGGGGGATGATGGTGGTGATCTCCGATTTGTTGGGCGACGTGGAATCCACGCTGCGCGGTTTGCGGCTTTTGCGGCAGCGCGGTCACGACGTGTTGGTCCTGCATGTGATGGACGACGACGAGCTTGATTTCCCCTTTGAGGGTCCCACGCGATTTGAAGGATTGGAACTTCCTGATCATTTGAACTGCAATCCCCGTGCTCTGCGTGAAGGGTATCTTGAGGCCGTGAATAAATTTTTGACGACAATGCGGCGGGGCTGTGCGCGCAATGAAGTCGATTACGCTCTCATCCGCACCAGAGATCCGCTGGACGCGGCGCTCACGGCGTTTTTGAGCCATCGCATCGCCGCGGAACGGAATCGGTAGTCGCTTGCTTTTAAAGGATCTGATTTGACGTTTTTGTTTCAATCGCTGCTCTGGATCGGATTGCCCCTGGTAGCCCTGCCGCTGTTAATCCACTTGATTAACATGCGTCGGCACCAGCGCGTCGAATGGGCGGCGATGGACTTTTTGTTGGAAAGCCAGAAACGTAACAAAAAATGGATTATGCTCCGGCAGATTTTGCTGCTTATGCTCCGCACAGCCGCGATTGCACTGGTCGCGTTCATGCTCGCGGGGCCGATCCTCATGTCGCAGTGGGGGAGCCTCTTAGGGAGTGGGCTGACACATCATATCGTGCTGCTCGACGACACTTACTCCATGGCCGACCGCTGGAGCGAAACCTCGGCCTGGGAAGAAGCCAAACGGGCCACCGGCGAAGTGCTTGACCAGGCCACCGCCAACGCGGGGAACCAAAAACTTACACTCCTCAGATTCTCGCAGGCCGCGAGCCTCTCGGCAGGCCAAGAATTAGAATTCTCGGATCGCGAACTCGATCGTCAAACGGCGGACGATGTGAACGCGCTGCTCGAAAAGCGCGCAGTGAGTGAAATGGCCGTCAGCCCGCTCGGAATCTTTCAAGCCGTGTTGGGGCTCCCCGATTCGGCCGCGGGGGAATCAAAAATTGTCTATGTGATTTCCGACTTCCGCCGCAAGCAATGGACCAACACACCTGAAACGAAACAACTGCTGAGCGAATTGCGTGAGAAGGTCGCCGACCTGCATTTGATTCAATGCGTCGACGAAACTCGGTCCAACTTGGCGATTACACAACTAGTGCCGGAATCGGGAATTCGTGCGGCGGGGGTCGAAACGTGGATGCTTTTGTCGGTGACGAACTACGGCGATGAACCCGCTGTGGCAGTGCCTGTGAGCGTGACTCAAGATGGCCAGAAGTTGCCAGCCGTGGAGTTTGACGAAATCGGCCCGGGTGAAGAAGTGACCCGTCGATTTCGGGTGGCGTTCCCGAGTTCCGGCGCGCATGAATTGCAGGCACAACTCCCCGGCGATCCCGTTCCGACCGACAACCGTCGGTTTTTTGTTTGCGACGTGCCGAACAGATTTCCCTTGCTGTTGGTCGATGGTTCGCCGGGCGGCGACGATAGTTTTTACTTGAGGACTGCGCTGAGCCCAGGGGGCGATAGCAA
>JBGTMM010000141.1:0-8104 GCA_041743635.1 Bythopirellula sp. | reverse complement strand
CAAACATATTCTTACGCTTGAAGACCCGATTGAATTTGTGTTCACCGAGGATAAATGTCTCATCAACCAGCGCGAGATCGGCCTCGACGTGGTGGACTTTGAAATCGGCATGAAGCACGCCGTCCGCGAAGACCCCGACGTAATGCTCGTGGGCGAAATGCGTGACAGGGAAACCTTCATGACGGCGATCCATGCCGCCGAAACGGGCCACTTGGTGTTTGGAACAATCCACGCCAGCTCGGCGGCTTCGACGATTGGTCGTATTTTAGACCTCTTCCCGCAGGAAATGCACGGCGCGTTGCGGAGCGCGATGGCGATGAATATGAGGGGCATCGTTGCGCAAAAACTTTTGAAGTCGATCAAGCCGGGCGTGGGCCGCGTGCCGACGGTGGAAATCATGACATTTTCACCCACCGTGCAAAAGCTGATCCTCGAAGAAGAAGATCATCGCCTCAGTGGTGCGATCCGCGTCGGCAAGGAAGACGGCATGCAGAATTTCACGCAGAGCCTGAAGAAGCTGGTCGACGATCAACTCATCGACCGCGAAGTTGCGCTTGAAGTGGCACCCAACCGCGAAGAATTGAAAATGGCACTCAAGGGCATCGACGTTGCGCAAGGCGGTATGATTTGATGATTATGCGTTTTAGTTTTTTTCCCGCGATTGCCGCCGCAGCGTTCTTGGTTGTATTGGCTGGTGCATGCCCAACTCCGAGCGGTGCTTTTGCGCAGACGAGCCTCACTGAGATCGGCGCGGCGAACGCTGCTAGAAATGAAATGATGAGCGGCGGGGCCAATTCGACTCCCGCACCGCAACAACCGAATCAAGAAGAATTGGGCGGATCAGCCGGCGCAGACGCGCCTGCGGCGGCGTCCCAGGTCGATCAAACGGGAATCTTCCTCCAACACTCGCAGACGCTGAGCTTAGACATTCTCCTGATATTCAAGCTCTTGATGATGGTGGGGGTGGTGTGGATGTGGATCGCGGCCGGTGATTGGGTCAACAAAGATTCGCAAATCTATGCCCTCGTTTACCAAAAGTGGAGTCTCATCCACTACCTGCCCTTCGTGTTCGTAGCCTACATTTTGTTTTTTATCCCCATTGCAACCTGGATCAAAGCTTTGATCTTGTTTTTCGTGTTTTTCGCAACATGGCTCCCGTATGTCTTGGTTCATAACAAGAGCGTCGAGCCTCACCTGACCGTGCTCACCGGCCCTTGGTGGCGGTTTGCGTTTGCGACCGTGATGGGGAGCATCGGCGTCAAAGTGAGTTCCGAACGGCGCGCGGGTTATGAACAAGGTGCCCCGGTGGAGCTCATGGCCATGGGGGCGGCTGACACCACGGCCAACAATGCAAACCTGCTCACCGCTCGACATTCGCCCGGCTATCTGCTACTCAAAGACATTATGGCCGAGGTGATCAATCGCAGGGCTGACAAACTCATGCTCGACTTCACGGCGCAGGCGGTGACTGTGCGCTATGAGATCGACGGCGCGTGGCACCCCGGCGAAGCGCGCGACCGCGAATCGAGCGATGTGATGCTGGCCGTGATTAAGACCCTCGCCAATCTCAACGTGAAAGATCGCCGCAATAAACAGGAAGGTCGCTTCGGCGCGAAGTACGATGGCAAGACCTACATCTGCAACGTTGCCACCCAAGGCGTGCAAACCGGCGAGCGCGTCGTCATCAATCGCGTGGGGGAAAAACAGCGCCTAGCCAAATACGAAGACCTCGGCATGCGCGAAGGCCTCCAAAAGCAGTGGGCCGAGATAATGGGCTCCGACGCCGGCATGGTGATCTTTTCCGCGCTGCCGGGAGGTGGTCTGACGACAATGATGAACGTCTCCTTGGAAGAGACCGACCGACTGATGCGCGACTTCTCCGCCATTGAAGAGGTCAACACCCGCGAGCACGACATCCAAAACATTGGCGTCACCACCTACGACGCCGCGAAGGGCGAAACGCCAGCAACCATTTTGCCCACTCTCATTCGCACTTATCCGAACGTGTATATCTTGCGTGAGATGACAGACGTCGAGGCGGCCAAACTGCTGCTCAAAGAGGCTGGCGACGACCGCTTGCTTATCACCAGCATTCGGGCCAAGGAAGCCGCCGAGGCGCTGCTGCGTTTCCTGCAACTTAAGATGCCACCGCAGGAATTTGCCACGACGGCCAAAGCGGTCCTTTATCAAAGGCTTATCCGTAAGTTGTGCCCCGACTGCAAAGTCGGATACACCCCATCGGCGGACGTACTCAAGAAGCTGGGCATCCCCCCCGGCAAAGTGGAAAAGTTGTATCGACCGCCGAAGCCCGAGGAAATCGAAAAGCCGTGCAAGACCTGCCAAACGCTGGGCTACCTGGGTCGCACCGGCTTGTTTGAGCTGTTAGTGGTGACCGACCAAATGCGTGAGATTCTCATCAAGCAACCCAAATTGGAACTGCTGAAACAAGCCGCTCGAGCTGCCCGGCAGCGCTCGCTCCAAGAAGAAGGGGTACTCTTGGTGGCCCAAGGGACGACATCACTCCAAGAACTCACCCGCGTTTTGCAACAATAAATTTAATCGCCGGTGACACGGTGGAAGATTGCCATGCTTTTAGCCTATCTCGTTTGTTTTTTGTTTTTCGCCGCGGTTGCCATGACGATCAATGAAGGTCTCTGGAACAATGCGATCGGCTTGTTCTGCGTCACGCTCGGCGGGCTGTTTGGCATCTTTGTCGGCGTGCCGGCGGGCAACATGCTCGGCGCACAAGTGGGCGTCAGCGACGAGAAAGCTTGGTTTTTTGTGTTCGCCGGCGTGTGGGGCGTGTTCGCGCTCTCCGTGTTGATCATGCGTCTAATTTTTGAGCGCACTTCCAGGACCAAGATGAAATTCATCCCGCTGATCGACAAATTCGCCGGGCCGGTGGTGGGGTTGCTTTTGGCGATTATGTTCACCAGCTTTGCTACCTATACTTTTGATCGCATCCCCATCAAAGCGGGTCAGTGGAGCTACTCCGACGCCGCGGAATGGCAAAAAAGCGTGTTTACGTACGGCCGCGCACCATTCCTCAATGTCGCCAACGCCTTCGCCAAGGGCGAGGGGCTTGATACGACTTTTGTGGCAAAGTGAGCGAGCACGCCTTTGATGTACTTTGCAAATTATGTCAAGTCCGGCGCTGTTTCACTTTTTTGCCGAGCTTGCAACGCCATCCACATGGCGGTTTTTACAGTCGAGTTCAGATGGACTTCGCACTGTGACTAATCAAACCAGTCAGCTATACTAAATCCCATGGGCCTAACACACGTCACTACTACCATTTGGAATCTTGCCAGACAGGGTACGCCTTTCGAGGCGGAATTCCTCGTTGATACTGGCGCCGTGGACTGTCTTGTGCCAACGGACGCACTGATTGCCGCCGGAGTAAAGACGGAGGGAAGAGCCGTTTATGAATTGACGAACGGTCAGCCTGTTGAGTACGACTATGGCTTCGTGCGAGTTGCCTTTCTAGGTGAAGAAACCGTTTCTCAAGTGATTTTTGGGCCTACCGATGCTGAGCCGATTCTGGGTGTCGTGGCACTAGAAAACGCGGGAGTGGTCGTCGATCCGGTCACCAAGACGTTAAAACGTCTGCACGCCAAGCCGCTCAAGTGAGAAGAATCGCTGTGGTGGCTCAAGAGCCCTTAAAGATCAATTCCCGAAAATTGGTCCATTCGCTCACGCTCGGTTGGTGATTTTCCTTGCAGACCAAGTCGGTAATCCACTGGTCGGTGCTGCGCAGGCGGTTGGCAAGCTGCTGAACGCAATTGAGTACCAGTTTGAAGGCCACTGGACTTCCCGATTTGTAGAGTTTATCGAAGTCCGCCCTTGAGAGTCGCAGCAGCTTCATGTCGGTCAGCGCGATCACGTCGGCTGACTGGGGGGCGTCGTGAAAAAATGACATCTCGCCAAAATAATGAAACGGTTCCAACTCCGTAAGCTTTAACTGGCGACCAGCGTCCGTATGGCGGGTAACTTGGCACTTTCCCTGGATAATAAACCAGAGATTGGGCTTCTGCTGGCCTTGGGTGATAATTCGCTCACCCGGGGGAACTTCCACGGCCTCGGCGAGCGACATGATTTCTGTTCGCTCGGCATCGCTAAAGTCTTTGAAAATGCTGAGGCACGCAAGTGAGTCGGCTGGCATGATGTTGGTATTCCTCTAACAAAACTTCTGTCAATACTCACGTAATTCCCGCAAGCACGGTTGCGCGGCCCACGCGGCTGATGGCCACCATAAACGCGGCGGTGCGGAGGCTGACTTGCCGTTCTTGCGCTAGGCTCCACACTTCCTCAAACGCCGAGGACAACACGGGTTCGAGTTCCTGACGCACGCGATCCAAGTTCCATTTATAATGTTGCCGATTCTGTGCCCATTCAAAATAGCTGACCGTCACGCCTCCCGCGTTGGCCAAAATGTCGGGCAAAATCCGCACGCCGCGACTTGTGAGCATGTCGTCAGCGTCGGGGCGAATCGGCGCGTTGGCCGCTTCGACAATGAGGGGCGCGCGAATCTTGTCCGCATTCTCAGCCGTGATCACGCCGCCCAGCGCCGCGGGAATCAACACTTCCACGTCGAGCTCCAAGAGCGCTTCGTTAGTGATGTGATCTCCTCCCGAATAGCCGGCCAGTGAGTTCGAATTGGCAGCCGCATAGCGCAGTGCGTCGGCAATATCGAGACCAGCCTCCCGATAATAGCCGCCACTCAGGTCGCTGATCCCCACGACCTTGCATTCCGCCTCGTGCAAGAATTGCGCGGTGTGGGAACCGACGTTGCCGAACCCCTGGATCGCCACGCGAGTTTTCTGCGCTTTGTGGCCCAGGCGACCTATCGTCTTGAGCGTCAGAATTCCCACGCCCCGGCCGGTTGCTTCCTCGCGGCCCGGAATACCGTAGTACTCTACCGGCTTGCCCGTCACCACGCCCGGATTGAAACCGTGATATTTATTGTACTGGTTCATGATCCAGGCCATCTCTTCCGGCCCGGTCCCCATGTCAGGGGCGGGAATGTCAACGTCGGGTCCGATGATGTCGTGAATCCTGTCGATAAACTTGCGCGTGATCCGTTCCCGCTCGCGATGGCTCAGCTTCTTCGCGTCGACGGCAATGCCACCTTTTGCCCCACCGTAGGGAATATTCACAACCGCCGTTTTCCAGGTCATAAGCGCCGCCAAGCTCCGCACTTCATCGAGATCCACTTCGTGGTGATAGCGCAACCCCCCTTTCATCGGGCCGCGCGAATCGTCGTGCTGCACGCGATAACCGATGAAGGTTTGTAATTCGCCGTTGTCCCTCTCGACGGCAACCTGCACCTGGACTTCCCGCTTGGGAGTCATGAGCAAGGTGCGCATGTTGCTGGTGAGCGCAAGTTGATCGGCCGCCCGATCGAAATAGTGCTGAACCGCTTCAAAAGCTTTCATCTGGAATTCGAGCCGCCTGATTCGTCTGGAAAAGTATGGGGGAAACAGTGGATAATAAAGCGGGGCGACGCCCGGCACAAGTAATGTGGTTTACCATGAGCTCGGGTAAGCACTCGCGCCATGTGGAGTAAGGGATGAAACTATTGTGACGGACCGACCTTTCAAAATCGACACCTCGCCTAGCCATCAAGCTTCAACCAAGAAGCGGCGCGGTTACGGCTTTTGGTTTTTGGCTTTTGTGGCACTCTGTTTCTTTGCCAGTGTCGTTGGTTTTTTTCCGGAATTCGTGAAACAGCTTGCCTCTGAGCCCGCGCTGAAAAAATCATTGACCCCACACGTTGAATCCAAGACTGTCGATAAGTCTCGAATCGACAAATCTCAGTTGCAATGGATTTCGCCGACTTCAGGGCCACCGATCACGCTCGAATATGTCCCACTGGGCACCCAAATGATCTTGCATCTGCGGCCCGCGGAATTGAGTGCTCACGCTGAAGGAGATAAAGTTCTTGCCGCATTAGGGCATTGGGGAGCTGAAGCGGTCGCGCAGATCGAACAGATGTCGGGCGTGAAATTCGGCGAGATCGAAGCGTTGTTAGTTGCCCTTCATCGAGACGACGATGTCTGGCAGTACACCTTGCGGATGACATTGGTAACCCCCTGGACACAGCAAAAACTCAAACAACGAATTGACGCAACCTCGAGTCAGAATCACGTTCTCTTCTCTCCCCAAGCAGGGCAGGGGAAAGTGCTGGTTTCTTGCCCGCGTTCCATGCATTCCGAACTTGTAGAACGGGGCGAAACACCGGCAATTCTTGCCCGCGATTTGGAACGCCTGCTTACCCTTACCGACATAAACCGCACCGCGACCTTGTTGATGAGATCCAAGTTTCTCGACACCGAAGGCCGCGAACTTTTTCTTGATGGCGGCGAAAAACTACTGTCTGCATTTCATGCGCTTGTTCCGCCCAATGCCGGCGCGGTCGCGGTGAGCCTCGATTGGGGCGACAACTTTTTCTGTGAACTACTGGCCACGGTTGTGCAAAATGCCTTGGCCCACCGCTTTGCCGCGAAGTTCACCGAACAACTTCAATCCGCCGAACAGCAAATGGACGCACTGCTGGAATCCCAGCCACCGCACCCCTACGGCCAAGCCATTGAGAATCGCTTTTCCGCCATGCTCAAAACCATGAGCCAATACACCCGCACGTCGCACGACAATGGCATCGCCGTGGCCCGTTGCTATCTTCCCCTCCCCGCCGGCCACAACCTGCTGCTCGCCAGCCGCTTGCGGCTTCGCGAAGAATCCTCCCCACTCGCCCCGGCCCAAAACCTTTCAATCAGCGACCGGCTTAACGAAGTGACCACGCTTGTCTTCCCCAAAGAAACCCTCGAAAAAGCACTCGAAATGCTGGCTGCGGACCTGAAAATCCCCATTCAAATCGCTGGCCGTGACCTACAATTGGAGGGCATCACCAAGAATCAAACGCTGTCGCTCGACCTGCGTGATCGACCCGCCAGCGAGATTCTGGTCGGGGTCTTGCGGCGGGCAAATCCCGATCGCGAAGCGATCAGTGCCGCCCACCCGCGACAGAAGCTGGTTTACTTGATCCGCGATGAAGGTGTCATTGTGACGACGCGCATCGCGGCCACCCAACGGGGCGAAGAATTGCCAGAAGTTTTTCGCGTTCCTCAGCCCTAGTCGTTTATAATGAACGCAGGTGAGTAGGTCAGTAAGTGAGTAGGTCATTGAACCAGTCTCCGCTTTCCTATTCACTTACTAACCTACTCACTTACTCACTTTACCTGCATGGCTAGCGCGGAATTATTCAAAGTCACCTGCGTCACCTGCCAGTCGAACCTGTCGGTGCGTAATGCCGCGCTCATTGGACAGATTGTCGGTTGCCCGAAGTGCAACAGCATGGTGGAAATCACGCCTCCCACCGCATCCTCACCGATTGTGCCTCTTGCCGCCGCAGTGGCACCGGTTGTTTTGCAATCCGCGTTCGAGGAACCGCTCGAAACTTTTGCTCAGCCTACGGCCGAGACAGCACCACTGCCTGAGATTGGCAGCGTCCTTGCCATTGGCTCGGCTTCGAGTGCGAAGTTCATCATCTGGTCGGTCGCGAGTTTCGTGATCGGCGCAACCCTTACCGGCACTTTTTTGGTCCTACGTTCCGGCGATGCCGCGGAAGAAACTACTACTGTCACACCGAAAATGGAATCGCCAATTACATTTCCATTTGAAGAAACGCAAACGGCGTCAGCCGCAGAGAAACCACTGGCACCGGTTGCCGATGAGTCCACGCAAAAAACAGCGCAGCCCAAAAAGCCCAGCCCCGGCATCGTGGACAAAAATAAAGACTCTGCCGACGATAATCCTTTTGAGGTGGAACACCAACCAGCGGAACCGCCGTTGGTGGTTACAGAGCAACCTCCTGCCGAAGTTGCTGTCGAAAAACCTTTGATCACACCAACCGAAAAATCTCCCGCGCAAAAGTTGGTGATCGAAAACGGTGACCAGCCGCTGGTCGCGCGCAAATTCGATCCGCTCGCACTCGATCCCGAACAACTTAATCTCGATGCGGTCAGTGAAGCCGGCACGGGCGACGACGACACCGCAGCTCCTGCCGACGAAGCCGTTCCGCAAGAAATCGAACCGCAACCAGAAC
>JBGTMM010000140.1:0-2986 GCA_041743635.1 Bythopirellula sp. | reverse complement strand
GTCCTCGTTAGGAGTGGGTATAGCATGTCGCAAGTGTTAGATGTCGATCTGAAGCAAATTGTGCTCTCCAACAGCACGTTCGGCCCCAACGAGATCAAACAAATCGTCCGCGCGATTTCGTCCGATTACGGCAACTTCCGGTTGCTGCGGGATGCGGTCGGCGAGATGGAGCAGCAGGAATCGCGGACCCCCGCGGCGTCGGTCCGCTTGGGCGTCTGCTATTTTCTGCTCGGCCGTTACACAATTGCCGTGCAAACGTTGCGAAGTGCAGACGGTGGGGCGCTCACGCACTTTTACCTTGGAAAGGCGCTGCTGGCTCTCGACAAGTACGAGGAAGCGCTCACGACCTACGAATCCTCGGAACGTGCCGGGTACAACAAAGATGACGTTGCGCTCGCCAAGGCCGAAGGCCTGCGCTATGCCGGCAAGCCGCAAGAGTCTCTCGCGATTCTCGACAATCTCTCGGGAGCCGTCGAGCAAACTGCCGAGTATCTCTACCAACGCTCGGCGACGGTGTCGGCACTCGATACGAATCCGAATGAAGTCGTCGCGCTGTTGGAGCGCGCCGTCGAAGCCGATAGCACCCATTCGGGCGCGCTGTTTGGCCTCGCCATGGAAAATGATCGCCATGGCAACGACGATTATGCACGGCAACTTTATGAAAGAGCCGCGTCGCAGTTTCCCACGCACGTTGGCACGCTCCTTAACTTGGGTCTGTTGTACGAAGACATCGAACACTTTGAGCGATCCAAGCAGTGTTATCAACGAATCCTGGAAGTGTACCCCGACCATCCGCGGGCGCGGCTCTATTTCAAAGACGCCGACGCTTCGCGGGACATGTATTACGACGAAGAAGCGCGCCGCCGCCAGGATAGGATGTCTCAAATTTTGAGCGTGCCAGTGAGCGATTTTGAATTGTCGGTGCGGAGTCGGAATTGCCTGCAAAAAATGGGCGTCAACACACTCGGCGACCTGACCGAGACGACCGAGCAAGAACTGTTGGCAAGCAAGAATTTCGGCGAGACGTCGCTCGTGGAAATTCGCGAAATGCTCGTCTCGAAAGGCCTGGAATTGGGTCAATTCGCCGCCAAGTGGCGGGAAGAAGAGCCGCAGTTTCAGCCCGTGGAACTTAGCGACGACGAACGAGTGTTGATGGATCGGCCGATTGCCGATCTCAACCTTTCGGTACGGGCTCGCAAGTGCATGGTGCGGCTGGGTCTTTCCACGATTGGCGAGTTGTTGCGCCGCACGGGCGACGACTTGCTGGAATGCAAGAATTTTGGCGTGACGAGCCTCAACGAGGTTCGCGAGAAGCTCACGCAAGCGAATCTCAAGCTGCGTGGGGACTGAGAGAGGCTGTCGGCTGTCGGCTATTGGCTCTCAGCCAGAGTTGTAAGAGCTGATGGCTGCTTCTGCATTTCGATTCGAGTTGCTGCATACTGATCGGGGAACCGCTGCGCGGCGCGCGCGGCTCCACACGCCGCGCGGAATGGTCGAGCTTCCCACCTTTATGCCCGTGGGCACCGTGGGAACCGTGAAAGGACTTGATGTGGGCCGGCTGCGCGAAACGGGCGCTCAGGTGATTTTGGGAAATACTTACCATCTTGCCCTGCGGCCGGGTGATGACGTGATTGCCGCACACGGCGGTCTGCACAAATTCATGGGGTGGTCGGGACCGATTCTCACCGACAGCGGCGGGTTTCAGGTGTTCAGCCTCGCCGCGATGGCCAAGATCACCGAGCAGGGCGTGTCGTTTCGTTCGCACATTGATGGTGCGCGGGTTGAGCTGACCCCCGAGCGATCGATCGAGATTCAAGAAAACCTGGGCAGCGATTTCGTGATGCAATTCGATCACGTGGTCGCGCTTCCGAATCAAGCTGAGACAATCGCCGACGCCATGCGGCGGAGTGTGCGGTGGGCGGAACGATGTCTTAAGGCTTCGCGACGCCCCGACCAAATGCTGTTGGGGATTGTGCAAGGGGGGGTCTCTCGCGGGCTACGCCGCGAGAGTGCCGAGGCTTTGGTTTCGCTCGGTTTTCCGGGCTACGCCATTGGGGGTTTGAGCGTGGGTGAAGAGCCTCTTGAGATGTACCAAACCATTGAAGCGACGATTCCCTTCCTGCCGACGGATCGGCCCCGATATTTGATGGGAGTGGGCCGACCGGAGGATTTGGTTGAGTGCATCGGGCGGGGGATCGACATGTTCGATTGCGTGATGCCGACCCGCAATGGGCGGAATGCGTTGGCGTTTACGGACCGTGGGCCGGTGCGCCTGCGAAACGCGGTCCACGAGTTGGATGAGCGTCCCCTGGAGGCGAACTGCCCCTGCCCCGCTTGCCAACATAGCCGTGGTTATCTTCGCCACCTATTCCAAGCCAAGGAAATGCTGGGGCCGATTCTCGCTTCGATCCACAATCTCACCTATTACCAGCGGCTGATGGCCGAGGCCCGGGCAGCGATTGAGGCCGACTCTTTTGCGGAATATCGCGAGGCGAAACTGGCAGGTTGGCGGGGAGCCTAGCGGCTGGTCTCCTGTGCGGGTATGTCGCCCTTGTCCGTTGCGGCGCTTCGATTTATGATGAGCGATTCTTCGATTTTCCTACCAACGCAGTACAAAAAAATTCGTGATGATCTTTTCCAAGTTGAGTGAGTTTGTTGCCACGCCAATGAATGGCGTGTTGTTGGCCCAAGCGGAGGAACCGGCGGGCCCGGGGATCGCGAGCATGTTGCCCGGGCTAATCGCCATTATGGTGTTCTTTTATTTCCTGATTCTGCGTCCGCAGAAGAACAAGGAGCAGGCCCTGCGCAGCATGGCCGCCAATCTCAAGGAAAAAGACCGGGTCGTGACAATCGGCGGCATCCACGGCGTGGTGACCAACGTGCAGCGCGATCGCGATGAAGTGACAATTCGCATCGACGAAACGACCGGCACCAAGCTGCGGGTCAACACGTCGGCCATTGCTCGGGTGGTGACCGAGGACAATAA
>JBGTMM010000139.1:0-2095 GCA_041743635.1 Bythopirellula sp. | reverse complement strand
TGGCAAGGAAATCATGCGGGCGATGATCACTCGCGCGCGTGAAGTGCTGCAAGCGCAGATTTGGCAGGACACGTTTACCATCGACTTATTAACGCACGACGGCCGTTGTCGCGGGGCGCTCGTGTGGAACAAAGATCATGGCCGCACCTTTGTCTGGGCGAAGCAAACGATTCTGTGCACCGGGGGCGTGGGCCAAATTTATCGCGAAACCACCAATCCCCCCGTTGCCACGGGCGATGGCCACGCGATTGCATACCGTGCTGGAGTGGAGCTCCGCGATATGGAGTTCATGCAGTTCCATCCGACGGTGCTGTACATCGCCGGCAGCAGCCGCACGCTCATTACTGAAGCAATTCGCGGCGAAGGGGCCATTCTCGTCGACGCCAACGGGATGCGATTCATGCCGAGCTACGACGCGCGCGCGGAACTGGCCCCTCGCGACATCGTCAGCCAGGCCATCGCCGACCGCATGAATGAAACGCATCATCCTTGCGTCTACTTGGATTTGAGTCCTCTCGACCCGGCTCACGCGCTGCGGCGGTTTCCCGGCATAGCGAAAAGCTGCGCGGAGTTTGGCATCGACATCACTCGCGATCGCATCCCCGTGCGCCCCGGCGCGCACTACATGATCGGCGGGGTGACGGTGGATCACGACGGTCGCACAACGCTCAAGGGATTATGGGGGTCGGGGGAAGTCACGAGCAGCGGACTGCACGGCGCGAATCGCCTGGCCTCGAACAGTTTACTCGAAGGTTTGGTGTACGGTGCCCGCGCTGGCGCGGGGGCCTCAACGGCGGCGCTCGAAATGGCAGATTCCTATCAGGCGCTGCCGTTGGAAAGCATTCCCTTGGAACCGAGCGGCGAACCGCTGGATCTGCTCGACATCCGCAACGCGCTCAAAAGTCTCATGTGGCGGGCCGTCGGCGTGATTCGCGACGGCAAACAACTGGCCGAGGCCGCCAAGACGGTCGATCAGTGGTGTCATTACGCGCTTTCACGCCAATTCGCCGACCCCGAGGGCTGGGAACTGCAAAACATGCTCACCGTGGCCCGCGTAATGATTCAGGCGGCGCTGGAGCGCGAGGAATCCCGGGGAGTTCATTTGCGGAGTGATTTCCCCGATTCTGGCGGACCGGCGTGGCGGCGGCATCTGGCCGAGACCCGTCACACGGGCTGATTTAACCCTATTTTTATGGCTTCAGCGAACCCTTGCCCGGTTACGGACGTAGCGCTGTCATGGGGTCCGGTATGGACAGAGCGCCCGTTGTGGGGTTAACTTTTACCTTCTAGCGGCGAGGCGAGCTCAATCGCGGACTATCGCAGTCCGTGGTCGCAAGTGCCTTTGCTCACGAGACTTAGTGCTGGCAAAATTTTGCGCTCGGCCAGCCGGCTGGAATTTTGGCCCTCAGCCAGGGTGCTGGACACTCATTCCGCGTGAGAACCTCCCCCTTGAATAACAGATACTAATTGCCTACCAATCGCGGGTGAAACAATCCAGGAATCGTGAGATCTCGATGACAAATACTCTGCCAAATGGTTCCCCGTCCGCAGCGGAACCGATGATTGAAGCGATTGGCCTGTCGAAATTTTATGGCAGCTTTGCCGCGTCGCGGGATGTGACGTTCGCCATCAACAAGGGCGAAGTCGCGGCATTTCTGGGCCCTAACGGTGCCGGAAAAAGCACGACAATGAAGTTGCTCACCGGCTACTTGGCACCCTCGGAAGGGGTGGCCAAGGTGGCGGGATTTAACATGGCGACCGACCGGCTGCAGGGTGCGCAGCTCTTGGGCTACCTACCCGAGAACGGTCCGCTTTATCCCGACATGACGCCGCGCAGCTTGCTCACTTTTTTTGGCGAGATACGTGGGCTCAGCGCCAGCGTGCTCGCACAGCGGATCGCCTCGGTGGTCAAGACCTGCAATCTCGAAGCGGTGATCGGCAAGCCCATCGGCAAGCTTTCCAAGGGTTATCGCCAACGCGTCGGCATGGCGCAAGCACTGCTGCATGATCCGGATGTCTTGATTCTTGACGAACCGACCGCGGGTCTCGATCCCAACCAGATTCGTGAGGTCCGCAAGCTGATCCGCGAGCTTGG
>JBGTMM010000138.1:0-2384 GCA_041743635.1 Bythopirellula sp. | reverse complement strand
CAGGTGCCTAACTGGCCGTCGCGACTGTTGGAGGTCGACGTCTCGGGCGGCCAGCGCCCCCTCACCAGACATAGTCGCGGTCAACAAGGATCGCAGTTCGGGATTATCCCATTTGCCGTCATCCAGGGCATAGAGCGGTTTCCCCGTCAGCTGCGCCGCGTCGACGCTGAAAACTGAGCAGAACGACGTGCTCGCGGCGATGATGGTGAGTTGACCGTCCAGAAGCAGCAGCGGCGCAGGCGAGGATGTGACGATTGCCAAAGTCAGGCTCAGCGCCACGTCTTCAGGACTATGCTTTTCGGTAGACATCATCAGCCTTCGAGAACCGGAGGCTCGCGGAGCGAAAGCCGGGGGCCGGGAGGTCACGATCATCGAAGGGCGTAGATCGACACCCTTCAGGGCGTTCGCATGGATCAATAATGCATGACTGCCGTTAAAGTTCCAGCCTCGAGCAATGTCGCGCACTCTCGAGCGCAAGATTCGTGGGATTTTTTCGCAGCGCGGCTAGTTCGCGCTGACGATGAAACTGTATCATCGGAACTACATTGGCATCCAACTTGTTGATGTAACGAGAGAAGGTCATTTTCATGAAAATTAGTTCAGTTGCACCGCAAGGGGTGGCCAACCGTTCCGTGCAGCACTGCGTGCTTGTCGTGGAGGATGAGTTACTAATCCGTTACATGTTGAGCGACGGAATCCGCTTTGCCGGTTATCGAGTAATCGAAGCTTGTAACGCTGATGAAGCTCTTACCTTATTTGTAGCTTCCCCTCCAGACCTGATCGTAACAGACATCCGAATGCCGGGATCGATCGATGGCGTAGGTCTAGTGGCTGTCGTCCGAAAAACGCATCCCAATTTGCCGGTGATTATTGCGTCATCGCATCTGGAGGGTACGTCTGCTATTCTCGACGCTGCTACTCATTTTGTGGCCAAGCCCTATTCAATGGATGAAGTCGCTACCATGGTCGAAAGCGAGCTGGCAAAATCACAACGAGCCATGATTCCGAGGAAACGAGAAGCACTGCTTCAAAGTTGGAGGCATAAACGTCGGCAATAGTTGTCGTGTCCGGAGAGGCAGCTCTCAACGCCAAAGTATAATAGCCGGCCCGAAGTTCGCCCGAGGCTGGCAGTGATTTAAATGTTTGTTCGCTCTGACAAAGTCAGGGCGTCGTTTATATCTACGCCAAGGTACATCACCGTGTGCTCGATGTTGGTTTGGCCGAGCAATATCTGCACTGCCCGCAAATTTCCCGTCGATTTGTAGATGAGTGACGCCTTTGTCCGCCGCATCGAGTGCGTGCCATATCCGCGTTAATCGAGGCCGATTGTTGCCACCCATTCGTCAACAAGGCGCAGGTATTGCCGTATACTGAGATGACCCATATAGTCGACCCGGCTTGGAAAGACTAAATCTCGGATAGTACCACCACGGCGTTGTAGCCATGTCTCTAGGCTCCTGCGTGCCTCTGACATGATTTCAAATTGAACTGGCCTGCCAATTTTCTGTTGGATGGCCGTCGCACGATTGTGGATCTGCCCTGCGCTGATGATGTCGCAAATATTCAACTTAACGAGATCACAGCCACGCAACTTGCTATCGATCTCCAGATCGAACAGCGCTCGATCCCTTTGTCGCCAATGTTCGTCGAGATAGAATCGGATGGTCTAAATATCTCGCGGTTTGAGCGGGCGCTTGGGTCCCACATTTTCTCCAGCGTTCCAAGGGCGACGCTCGTGCACGGCTGGGTCAAGATCTGAATATCCCATGACTTTTCTCCGATGGCCGGAATGGCCAACCTAGAAAGTACGGCCTTTGAATTATCAGATTGCTGAATCCGCTAAATAATGCTGCCGTTCTTATAGAGTTTATTGACCGTTAAAACGTGCCATCGATTCAGCTGCCGGGCGGTGAGAATATCGACGCTGAGATAGTGGAGGGGTATTTAGGGCTGCCCGAGCGGGACATGGCGTATTTTGGCGATCTGGAAAGAAAGCCGTCGCGATGAACGGCGCTTATTGACATCGGCCATTACGGCAAAGGCATTTTGTTGGGCCTGTAACTCCAGTCTGGCATGATCAAGAACATAAGTGCGTGCGAACCCGTTGACACCCAATTGCTGATATTGGACGACATGCGTCAATTCATGCGCCCATAATGCCCGGTTTTTGGCAGTGCTCACTGCTGTGAAAACAATTAGGTCGTCGAGGACTATTGCGCCTTCTTTCAAATACCACTGGGTTAAAGCCGTGCCCAAACTGAGGCGACCGTTCGCGGGCTTCCACCTTAATGTATCAAAGTCGATTGTGGGAAAATGGGGTTCGAGTTCGTCCCGTATGATTTGGGGGACAGGGAATGTTTTTTCCAGAAGCGCTTGCGAACGCG
>JBGTMM010000137.1:0-2410 GCA_041743635.1 Bythopirellula sp. | reverse complement strand
TTTTGGTCGAAGATCCTTGGCGTGTCGTTATGAGTACCGACCATCCCAACGGAGGCTCGTTTCTGGCCTATCCGCAGATAATACGCTTGCTAATGGACCGCACCTACCGCGGCGACATGCTCAAGGGTTGTCCACCGTCGCTCGCGAAACGCTCCGCGCTCGCCGAGTTGGATCGCGAATACACACTCAACGAGATCGCGATCATCACCCGCGCGGGCCCGGCAAGAATATTAGGCCTCACGAACAAAGGCCACTTGGGGCCAGGTGCCGATGCCGACATCACGATCTACACGCCGCACGAGAACAAGGAGACGATGTTCGAGTTGCCGAGGATGGTCATCAAAGCCGGCGAAATCGTCGTCGAGCAAGGAGAAATTCGCGGCACGCCCCAAGGCAAGATTCTGCACGTTGAGCGTGACTACGACCGCGAAGTCGAGCCGGATATTCAAGCCTGGTTCGAGGATAATTACTCGGTAAGTTGGCGAAACTACGGCGTCGACAATCCGGCAACTTCGAGTGCGGAAAGATAATCATCCTGGGTGTTAACATTTTTGAGTGACAATAATTCAGCATCGATTGCCCGAAGGGTTTCCAGAGGAATAAACTTTGCATCAAGTTGTTCGATGAATTGATGCAGCGAGCGGCATCCGCCGGTGATTTGCTGCTCGATGCAAGTAAGAATATTGGTGCGATAGACGGCACAGAGCGGATACAAACGCCCGGCGTCATGCGGGACGACGGCCTCCGCATGGCCGAGTTGCGTGAAGAGATATTCGATAAGTGCGGGGTTTATGAGCGGCGTGTCGCAGCCGGTGACGAACACGGCTTCGGTTGTAGGCGGCAGGGCCGCGAAACCGCCAGCGATGGCTTGAAGTGGTCCCTGATGTTTGATGCTGTCTCGAACAACTATTGTCTTCAAAGGCGGCAATTGTTGATCCACCGCGGAGACAACCACCGTCTGCCGAGAATCGGTGACTGAACTGATAATGCGCACGACGCGCGTGAGCATCGTTTCGTTGCCGAAGGGCAAAAGGGCCTTGTCGGTGGTCATGCGACTCGATTTACCGCCGCACAAAATAATCGCGCCACGTTTCATAGCTGTTCCTTAGATTCCGTAACTTAGTGATTTTCTCGCAGGCGCAAAGATCAAAAATTATTTGCGCCTTCGCGCCTTCGCGAGATGAGTTTACTCTGTAAGGATGCTGACGCTCTCGCTCAAGTCTCTCACGACCTTACCAATTGAACTTTCGGGAATTACTCCCGATGCTATTCGCGAAAAACCGTTGGCAGAGTTAGAAAAACTCGCAATTTGGTATGGTCGAGAACAGTTGTCGCTTGCGGACCTGTTTGAACTAACGGGCAACGCCGCGGATGAACAACTGGAATTTAGCGGCGACTTCTCCGCGGCGGTTGGAGTTGGCGCGAGAATGAAGTCCGGCAAGCTTTACCTCGACGGCCATGTTGGCCGCGACGTGGGACTCGGAATGTGGGGCGGCGAAATTGAAGTGAAGGGAAACGCCGGCGACGGAGTCGGCAGCGAAATGCGCGGTGGGATCATCCGCGTGCATGGTTCGGCAGGGAACTTGGTGGGTGGCGCGCGAGTCGGTTCGACTCGCGGAATGAACGGCGGCACGATTCTCGTGACGGGAAACGTGGATAACAAAGCCGGCTGTCAGATGCGTCGAGGCCTGATTGCCGTTGGTGGAAACTCAGGCGAACTCACGGGTTATCGCATGCTCGCCGGCACGATTGTCGTGAGCGGCACATGCGGCAGACATCCGGGCGCGGGGATGAAACGCGGGACGCTTTGCCTCGCTCACGACAATGTCGCCCAACTGTTGCCGACGTTTCGTTACGCCTGCAGAACACATTCGCCCGTACTGGGAATGGTGGGACGGCGACTTCAATCGCTCGGTTTTGAGAATGACGTTTGGAACGCGAATCGTCAGTGGCAGCAGTTTAGCGGTGATTTTCTCGGGTCTGGCAGGGGTGAAATATTCTTAGCCGGTTAAACGATGGAACAAACAATTGACAACGTGACGTGTGCCACCTGCGGCTTAATCTGCGAAGATATCACGCTGCGCGTTGACAACAACCGGGTCGTTCGCGTGGAAAATGCCTGTTCCCTTTGCGAAGCCCGTCTTTCGAATTGTTCGTTCGATGAAACCCCCAGTGCCACAATCGATGGCAGGTCCACTTCTGCGTCGGCTGCGATGGAGCGAGCCGTTAAACTGCTGGCTAACTCGCGCGCGCCGCTAGTTTGCGGCTTGGCAAGCAGCACCATTGAAACCCAACGCGCGGCCGTGGCACTCGCCGACCACTGTGGCGCGACCATCGATCCGGCAATACCCATGTGTCATCGCGATGCGATGGTGGCCATGCAATCGGTGGGTGTTTCCACTTGCACTTT
>JBGTMM010000136.1:0-1707 GCA_041743635.1 Bythopirellula sp. | reverse complement strand
TCCCCCACTCGCGTCCCGGCACCCATCCCCCAAGAATGAACCTTCCAAGTGGTGAGATTTTCCGGCAGGGGAAATTCCACCTCGGCCAAACCTTCGGCATTGGTTTCCAGCGCCGCTTTCCAAAAGGCCGTGTCGGCAAAGTTTTGACGAATCGTCGGCTCTACCAGAGCAGTAGGCGCGCCGCCAGGTGCTTCTTCTTTGGCTGCGATGTCGAAATTACGTTCGTTGACCTCGATAGCGCCTTCAGCCATCGCCGCCATCGGGGCAGCAGTCTGCACCTCCGCTCCCAACATAATTCGTTCTCGGCCTCGTTGAGTTTGGAAAAATTCGCGGCCATCCTTGGTGCCGACTTCATCAACCACGGTCTCGCCAAAGATGCCCAGGTTTTGCATTGTGGGCTTGTTCGGTTCGGTGATTTCGTAGCTGATGCCTTGTAAATTGGTTTCGCCTTGCGATTGGTGATTGCGCCGCCATTTCCAAAAGAACTCGCGTATATCTCCTACGTTCGAGCCGCCGGCAATATAATCGAGCGCCTTGTCGTACACGGCCAGCACCAGCGAACCCACGAACGGCTTGCCAGTGGCGTCGGTCAATTTCAACGAAACCTTGGCGGTCTCCCCAGGCAGGAATTCCTCGGCACTCGGCAAAACCTCCAGATTCAATATGCGATCCGTCGGCGGGATAAACAGTTCGCGCACCACGGTGTGCATCCGTCCGCCATGGACCGTCACAGCCTCAACATAAATGTTGGGCGTGTCCTTGGCCATGATGTCAACTTCCACAAGCGTGCTCTTGCCGGCGAGTTTGACCAGCCGTGGGGGTAGATAAATCCCGTTCGCTGGCCGCAAAAACAACAACACGGCCGAGCCAATTTTGTTGGTATTGATTCGCAGGACGGCTTTTTGGCCCGGCTCGTACGTGCGGCGATCGGGGACAATCTCGATGTCGTTGAAGCGGAACTGCGAACCGTCAAAGTCCGCCCCAGCAATCGTGAAGATTTGCCCCCCTTCGACCGAGCGATTTTGCGCGTCGGTCAATTCGTACGAGAGGCGATATTGGCCTGCTTCCGACGCTTTGATCGGTAATTCCGCTTGACCCGTTTCGCCGAGGTTAAGTTCCCAGCGACCGACTTCGGTTTCAACCGGCTTCGCATCCTTATACGCAATCTTTAGCAGCCTGAGTTTGCCCGTCCCCGCGACCGGTTTGCCATTGAGCGTTCGCGCGGCCGCGCCGACCGTGATCGTATCATCCGTTCGATAATGTCCGCGATCGGTCCAGACCACGACCTTGAACGGCTCGCGGGCGACGAGTACCTTGCCGCTAGCGACGATCGTGCGACGCGATTCGTCCACGACTTCCGCTTGGATTTCATAACTGTGGTCCTGATTGGGATGAAACTGCTTGGCCACGGCGGTGTCGATTTCCACGCTTACGGTACCATCGGGACCGATCTCGACTTGTTGATCCGCGACAACCTCCGGTGGCGTCGGGTTGCGCCAAAACCACCAGGGATAGGGTGCCACGCAGCCCCAACGATTCCAACCCGGATACCAACTGTAGTCCTCCGAGAACCAACCATAGCCGGCACCGTAGAGCCAATCCCCCGGAGTCGGCGGGAACCATTGGTCGGTGTAGTTGGTTCGCAAAACCTTGTAGTGAACTTTTGCATTGACCACCGGCGAACCGAAATAATACCGGGCCGAAATC
>JBGTMM010000135.1:0-4642 GCA_041743635.1 Bythopirellula sp. | reverse complement strand
TGGCGGGCCCGCCATTGTGCATACCGGCAGCGGTGAATTTGTTTGCGAACTGATCCGTGGCGGATATATTCACCGGCTCTTTGCTGGTAATGCGCTGGCCACGCACGATATCGAGCAAGCGATGTTCGGCACGAGCCTCGGTGTGAACATCCGCGAAGGGAGCCTCGCCGACGCGGGGCACGAACATCATTTACGGGCGATCAACCGCATTCGCCGACTTGGTTCGATCAAAGCCGGTGTCGAGCAAGGGGCGATAAAATCGGGCATTATATATGAGTGCGTGAAGAACAATGTCGATTTTATTCTCTCGGGGAGCATCCGCGACGACGGCCCCTTGCCCGACGTGATTACCGATGCCCTCGAAAACCAGCGGCTCATGCGCGAGGCGATTCGTGATGTCACGTTTTGCCTGATGATCGCCACGACGCTGCATTCCATCGCCGTGGGCAACTTGTTGCCCGCAAGCGTAAAAGTGGTGTGCGTCGACATCAATCCTTCGACGGTCATCAAGCTCAACGACCGCGGAAGCTTTCAAACCGTGGGACTCGTGACCGACGTGGAACCGTTTTTACGAGCGCTGGTAAGCGAAGTGAAACGGCTGGAAGAGAACAAATAATTTACAGGAGGGAGCAGAGAAAGCAGAGTTGTTTGAAGCGACATGACTCCCTATTAAAAATTCTCTCTCCGCTCCCTCTGCTTCCTCCTGTTCAAAACATTTATGTCCATGCCCCATATCCTCATGTGCCCGCCGGTGCATTATGGCATTGAATACGAAATTAATCCGTGGATGAGCAAAGCCCGGCAAGCGGATCATGCGCTCGCCAACCAGCAGTGGAGCGACCTGCGCGACATTCTCGAAAGCACCGGCGCGGTCACGTCCGACGTCGAGCCGGTCGAGGGGCTTCCCGATCTGGTCTTCACAGCCAATGCCGCGCTCATTTACGGAGACCGGGCCGTACTCTCGCATTTCAGGAATTTCCAACGACAAGGCGAAGAACCCCACTTCCGCGCCTGGCTCGAAACACATGGCTGGCAGGTGAGCTATCCCCCCACCGGTATGTTTTTTGAAGGGGCCGGCGACGCCCTCTTCTGCGGCGACACCCTTTTTGCCGGCTACCGCCAGCGGAGCGACGCCCGGGGCCACCAACAAATCGGCGAATCGCTCGGCGTGCGGGTCCTACCGCTGGAGCTGACCGATCCTTACTACTACCATCTCGACACCTGCTTCTGCCCGCTCTCCGCCGGCGAGGCGATCTACTATCCGGCAGCGTTCGATAGCTACGGCCAACGGGTCCTCGCCGAGCAGATTCCGAAGTTGCATGCGCTTGAGGAAGCCGAGGCCCGCAGCTTCGCCTGCAACGCGGTGGTTGTAGGCAAGACGGTGGTCACCAACACCGGCTGTCCCAAGTTACATAAACTGCTCCGCAAGCTCGGTTATGCTCCCATCGAAACACCGCTCTATGAATTCGTGAAAGCAGGGGGCAGCGCGAAGTGCCTGACGCTGCGACTCGACGGCGAAGAAGCAGCTCTTTGGAAGGAGTAACCACGAATCAAACGAATCGCACGAATGGGATTTTGTAATGACATTTCTTCTTATTCGTATAATTCGTTTGATTCGTGGTTAACTCTTCATCTCTTCCTTCACCAGCGCGCTAATCTCTTTGAACTCACTCGTCCCCGCGACGTGGCACCATTCGAAGAGGGCGGCTTCGGTGGTCATGAGGTACGCACCGGAGGCTTCCATTCTTCGTAGCGCGATTTCGTGATCGATTGAATGTCGCGCTCCGACGGCGTCGACGGCGATGAGCAATTGATAGCCCGCGGCCAGCAAGTCGAGCACTGTTTGTTGGACGCAGACGTGCGTTTCGATGCCGCACACCAGCACGCGGTGAATCCCCGCGGCTTGCCAGGCGTCAAAAATCTCGCCGCACTCTCCGCAACTGAAGCTGAGTTTGCTCGACGCTTTGTCGGTGAGTCGCTCGGCAAGCACATGTGCGGTGGGGCCGAGTTTTTCGGGATACTGCTCGGTGCAGGCCGTGCGGACGCCGAGGATTTTTGCTCCGTCGAGCAGGCGGCGAATGTTCCAGACGACGCGCGCCCCGTCGGGCTGCACCGCGAGCACGCGCTCTTGGACGTCGATGACAAGCAAGCCCGTGTCGGAGGGCCGCATGAGTTCGGGGCTTTTGGGGAGGGGCATGGGATTGCGGAGTTCGGATTGCGGAATGAAACAAAGCCTGCACGTTATCGTAAATCGAAGATACAATAACTACTACCGCATATCTATAACCACAACGACACGACGGACACAACGAATTCTTTTTTATCAAATTTCGTGCCCGTTGTGCCGTCGTGGTTCAATATTTCTGGAGTGTTTTTTGAGCGAGAAGCCCGAGCCTACCAAGGAAATTTGCCACTGGACCAAGTCGCAAATGGAGCACCACTTGGTACTCTTGATGCAAATCGTGGCCGAGCCGACGTTTGTCTGCACAAAATGCGGCCGCGCGGCGAATCAAAAGAAATGGTTGTGCAAGGTGAAAAAAATTGAAAATTGAAAATTGAAAATTCATGTACTTTCCAATTTGCAATTGACAATTTGCAATGATTTCTGCCCCCTAGCCAGCGATGCATGTGTGAGCGAAAATACTTCCATGAAGACGCGCTCCACCACGATTCTCACCGTGCGGCATAATGGCCAGGTTGCCATCGGCGGCGACGGGCAAGTTACCATGGGCCAGACCGTGGTGAAGTCCGATGCCGTGAAGATTCGCCGATTGATGGATGACAAGGTGCTCGTGGGTTTTGCCGGCGCGGCGGCCGACGCGTTTGCGCTCATGGAACGGCTCGAAGGGAAACTCAAGGATCATCCCTCGAACTTGCCACGGGCGTGTACCGAGCTGGCCAAGGAATGGCGGATGGATCGAGCGCTGCGGCGACTCGATGCGCTGATCGCGGTGGTGAATGCCGAACATTCACTGCTCGTGTCCGGCACGGGAGACGTGATTCAACCGAGCGACGGCATCATCGGCATCGGCTCCGGCGGGAACTACGCGCTGGCTGCCGCGCGGTCGCTTATGCTGCATAGTTCGCTCTCCGCCGCCGAGATCGTGCGGGCAGGCCTAGAAATCTCCGGCGACATCTGCGTTTACTCCAACCGCAACATTACGATTGAAGAGCTCAAGTGAAGAACCTCACCCCTCGCGAAATCGTGGAGCACCTCGACCGACACATCGTCGGCCAGGCCAATGCCAAAAAGGCCGTAGCGGTGGCGATCCGCAATCGTTGGCGGCGGCAGCAACTCGACGAAGAGATGCGCAAAGAGGTCGCCCCCAAGAATATTCTCATGATTGGCCCCACCGGCGTCGGCAAAACCGAAATCGCCCGCCGCTTGGCCAATCTCACCGGTGCGCCGTTTATTAAAGTCGAAGCCACCAAATACACCGAGGTCGGCTACTATGGCCGCGACGTGGAAAGCATGGTTCGCGAGTTGGTCGAGAACGCCATCGGCCTGGTCCGCGAGCGGGAAATGGCGAACGTCAAGGAAGAAGCCGAACGGCGTGTGACCGAGCGGCTCTTGGATTTGCTCGCGCCGATGCCGTCGTCGTTTGACGTGGGGGTCGAGAGCAGCGAATCGCCGGAACGCTTTGAACGGACCCGTGAAAAGATGCGGGCGATGCTGGTCGGGGGTGAACTCGAAAATCGCAATGTGGAACTCACCATCGAGCAGAAGGCCCACGCGATGGTGATCCCCGGCATGGCGGGGCCAGGCGGCGACTCAATGGATTTCGACATGCAGGGGATGCTGGAAAAGATTCTGCCTAAAAACGTGGTCCGCCGCGAGATGACCGTGGCCGATGCCCGTAAAGTGCTGTTCGAGCAGGAGTGTGAAGCACTCATCAATCAAGAAAAGGTGAACTCCTTGGCGGTGGAACTCGCCGAGAACACGGGAATTATTTTTATCGACGAAATGGATAAAGTTGTGGCCAGCGAGGGGGGCCGAGGTGCCGACGTTTCGCGGCAAGGTGTGCAGCGCGATTTGCTGCCCATCGTCGAAGGGACCACCGTGCAAACGCGGTACGGCTATGTGAAGACCGACCATGTGCTGTTCGTCGCGGCGGGGGCATTTCATACCACCAAGCCGAGCGACCTCATGCCGGAGCTGCAGGGGCGCTTTCCGATTCGCGTGGAACTCGAAGCGCTGGTGAAGGACGATTTCGTGCGAATCCTGTCCGAACCGCGGAATGCTCTCACCAAGCAATACGTGGCCCTCATGCAGACTGAAGGGGTCGAAGTGGTGTTTCTTGAAGATGCGATCGATGCGCTGGCGACGTTCGCGTTTCAAGTGAATCAGACAACGCAAAACATCGGGGCCCGGCGGCTGCACACGATCATGGAGCGATTGCTCGAAGAGTTGAGCTTCGCAGCGCCGGACATGCAGATGGGTCGGGTAGAAATCAATGCGGCCTACGTGAACGAGCGGCTAGCCGATATTGTGCAAGATGACGACCAGAGCAAATACATTTTGTAACCACGAATCTTTACGAATACCACGAATAAGAATCTAATTGTCATTCTGACAGGAGTTCCACGACTGGAAGAATCTGGCTTCCACTATCGCACGCACAAAATTGCCTGAGAGGGCTTC
>JBGTMM010000134.1:0-4924 GCA_041743635.1 Bythopirellula sp. | reverse complement strand
AACTGCTGCGGCTCTAGCTACAATGGCCGTTTAGACTGCTGGGCCTTGAACGGAAAACTTTCCTTCATAACCTTTTTCCGGAGTTCCATCTACAAGCTCAAAGATAAGTTGACAGATTGACATTCCTTCCATGAGCTTGATATCGAGTGGTCCGACATTCCACATTTCTAGCTGCAACGGACTGCCGGCATAGCTTTCGTCATCTTTCTTGTAACCGAAGCCTGCATGGATAGTGGGCGCGGTAACGTGGACGCCGATTCCTAGGCGAGCGAGGCTACTTTTGCCTTCGACGCGCGCTGCCAAGCGAGAACGATGTGGGAGTTGGATTTTTTCTATGGTCCAACCCAGGAGGAAAGCTCCGGATTTAAATACGTAACCATCATCTGGAATATCAACCTGTTCGCTGTATTGTTTCCGAACGGCGTCGAAGTTGTAATCGGATCTAGCGGGACAAACGATTGCTTCAACGCCATGTTCACCAAGTCGCTTCCAAAGGACCAATTGTTTGTCCAATCGCAAGTCAACTGCCGTTGAAGACCAAGCCTGGTGAGTTGGTTCGGGATTTAATTTGAGAGCATGGCGAGCAATGGCAGCTTGAATTTCGCGATCGGAAAGAATCATGCATATGCCTCTATCGGTTCGTCAAATTGTTCTTGTTTTATCCAAAGGCGATTAGCCCCCGTTTCAGCTTCGTGAGGAAGCTCTATAAGTACCGCCTTATTCTTCTGATCAACGTGGACAATTCCAACAGGTAAGAGTTTCCTGCCGTTCTCCTCTGATAGAAAATCGCGTTCGACTCGTATAAAGTGTTTGCGACCATGATAGTCGAAAAAATTAGCAACAACTTCGGAAGAACGCAAACCTTCAGATACTTCACAACGAATTTTTGCCATGACTGGGTTCCTTTCCGCAGGCTATTTCTACAGGGCTTACAACACCCTTTTCCTCCATCATCGCAAGAGAATACAGAAGGGGCAATGCCCTGGCAATACCCGCTGTGGTTGTTCAAAAAACGACGGATAGTCGCTGGCAGATTGTAAGGCAATTTGGGCGTTTATGCAGTGGATCTCACTTTGGAAACGGCGAGGTGAAACCAAAGTTACCATGAGACTGGCATTGGCTAAGAAAGAATTGATCAGTGGACTTCTCCTCAAACAGGCCGCCCTTTTCCCGCCGCGACTATTCTGGCAATCCCCGTTTGAACTGCTGCGGCTCTAGCTACAATGGTCGTTTGAGAGCGCGTCCCCTTTTCACTCCTCGCGACCGTTCTCAACTGGAAAATGCAGTCCAATGTTAGTGCCCGTCAGTTGCGATGCGCCCTTGTATCACCTGCCGTTCGCCACGGTCGGTTTGATCGTGACGAACATCGTGGTGTTCGTGGCGATGCTCAGCGGAGCGGTCAACCCGCTCGACGGTTGGGTGTTGATGTACGGCCAGGGGATGCACCCCACCGAGTGGCTCCTTTCGATCTTCACGCACGCCGACTTCGGCCATCTGCTCACCAATATGTTTTTCTTGTGGGTCTTTGGCATGATTACCGAAGGAAAGCTCGGATGGTGGCGGTTTCTGGCCTGTTATTTCGTGATCGGCTGGGGGCAATCAGCGATCGAACAGGCGATCATGCTCCATTCCCTTTCAGGACCGGGATCGGTCGGTGCGTCGGCGGCAATATATGGCCTGATGGCGATGGCGTGCGTGTGGGCCCCCATGAACGACGTGAAGATGATCGGCTTCATCGGGTACTATCCCATTTCGTTCGACGTGGCGGTGGGCGTGCTGGCCGCGATTTATGTCGGACTCGACTTGGCTTTGGCTCTTTGGTTGGGAGATTTCGCCGGGAGTTCGCTGTTGCATCTTATGGGGGTCCTGCTGGGCGCGATTCTAGGAGTGGTCCTCTTGAAGCGCAAACGCGTCGATTGTGATCGGTGGGATCTGTTCACGGTCCTGCGCGGTGAGCAAGGTCAGCCGACCAAGGAAGAGCTCACCCCACCACCGGCGGAAAAAGTGGCCTCCCATCAGCAACTCAAAGCCGAGGAAGCCAAGCAGAAAATTTTAGCCTATTTGCGGATCGGCCAGGCTCCCCAGGCGCTGCTGCTCCTGCGCAAGGTCCGCGACATGAAGCTTCCCCTGGAACTCAATCGCCAGGAGCAATTCAAGCTGATCGCGGGACTCGACCAGCATAAGCAATGGGCTGATTCGGCACCGCTCATGACCAAGTTCCTCGCCGAGTTTCCTGACGACTCGGAAGCGGTAAGGTTGCGGCTCGCGCAGATTTGCTTGGTCGAATTGCAACGGCCGGCCCGAACGCTCGAACTGCTCGCTCCTTTGGCAGCGGGCAAGCTCAACGAGAAGCAAACGCTGTTGCGGAAGAAGCTGATTGCCGTGGCGAAGCAGCAAATTGAAGAAGGGGCCGTGGAGCTCGATGACGCGATTTGAGGACGCGAAGAAGCAAGCTAACCGTCGCTGCGCAAGTAACCGACGCTCGATTCAAAATATTTTTTGCGGCGTGTTTCGAGTCCCACCTGTTCCTCGGCACGGTGATGTGTGCGCAAATCGTCGAGGCTTGCATTGCACACCCGGCATCCGACCGTGCTCACATGAAACCGCACGTAATCGGCGTGATCGGCGTCGAGAACCTCCAATAAAAAGCTGCCTAACTGTTCGCGGGTGGGGCAACTCAAGCGATTTCGCCGCCACATGGCTCCCACTGTGTGCACCCCCGCGTCGTGGCTCCCCACGATGCCGGTGAGCCGTTCCCCGAGGGCCGGATTCTCGCGGAGCGCTTGCTCGATGCGCGCCATCCGTTCCTGCGGCAGGTCTTCGTCGAGATAGGCGACGAGCTCGGCATCGGTCAATGGTGCGCTCATGGAATTAACCTTGCAACTCAGGGAACACGTCTTCGCTCAGGCGCTGGCCGCGAACGATCTTGCGTAAGCGTTCCAGAAAATCAAATTTGAAATTGGCGACCTGCTGTTCGCTCAGCTTGAGTGCTTCCGACACTTGTTTGTTGCCCCAACCCAAGACGAATAGCAGTTCCATGCACTCGATTTTCTGCCACTCACCGGCTGCTTGCCAACGCTCGATCTGCTCGGCGATCCCCGCCCTGACGGCGTCTTCCTCTAAGCCGCGGCGTTCGCCGCTGCGGGCGATGCTGCTTGCCTCGCGGTCGCTGCCTGGGGGTTCCCAATTTCCGGCGGAACCATCGCCCGAGGAAAACGGCAAGGCCGGCCGGCGGCCTTCCCGGCGCAGATGATCGGTGAGCTTGTGGGCCGCGATCGTGAAGAGCCAACTTTCGAGCGGTCGCCGAGTGTCGTAATTGGGCAGACTGGTCAGAAACCCAATAAAAGTTTCTTGCACGACGTCTTCGCTGGCATCCCGCCGCCGCAACCGGCTTTCCACGAACGAGAGCAAACGGCCCTCGTATTGAGCGATCAGTTCGTTCCACGCGGTGGGTTTCCCACGGCGAATCTCCTCAACGAGCAACACGTTGGCTTGGGAGGAATCGTTCATGTAGCCATGTAGCCGCGACACAACGTGTCGCACGGAATAGTTATTTAACTTTTCAAAAACACCATCGCGAAGGCGATTATCGCAAGAACGCCCCCGACGAGCAACTGCTTGCTGTAATAACCCTTGCTCCAAGTGTCGAACCGCAACAAACCATAAACGGCGGCCAAACCGATAAGGGACATCGCCGCCATCTTGCCGAATGAAGCGAAGCGCTCATGCCGTTCGTGCCGCAACCATTCCGCGGTTAGATGCTCATCGACTTGAGGGGGCGATTCCAAAAGTACATGGATTTTCTTCATTTCGCCGACCGAGGTATCGACCGTCGCGGTGAATTCGTCGCGACAGATTTCTCGCAAGATATAATCGAGCCCGATGCCGACTTCCAGCGGATTGTTGATTGTCACGGATTGTCCCATCCTCGCCGAGACCAAGTGTTCGATGCGCCGTGCTACCGCCTCGGGAAGTTGTTCTTGTTCCAATTGCCGACGGCATTCGGCTTCGGTCACGAACGGATCCGACGCCACGCTTTGACGATAAATTCGGCCGATTCGCTTGGGGGGTTGGATGACCCAATTCGGAGGCAGTTTGCCTTGTTCACTCAGTCCAAACGTCTCGCGCACTGCCTGCTTGGCCACTTCGTCTTTGGGATCGGCCAAGGGCGCGGCTTCTTCGCCATCCAAGTTGATCCGCGATTTGGTAAGTTTGTCCCAGAGGGCTTCGAGCGTGGGGTCGGAAGTCGCTTGATCTTTGCCGACATTAAGTTCAGGCGGACGGGTGCTGGGATCCGGGCCGTAGGCCCATTTAACGTCCGGCGGGGCACGAAACACTCCCGACGAGTCAACGAACCAAAAAATTATCCCCAAAGCAAACATGCTGGCCATGACGATCACAAAACTTGAGCGATGCTTACCCTTGAACATCAGCACGACAAAACCGATGACGCCAATGACAATCAACAATTGCAACCAGGTGGTCATTTCAGCTACGACAGTCATCACGCCACCCCCTGATCGGCAATCGCACGGCGGCGGCTGGGCGAGAGCCAGGGGCTGGCAAATTGCAGGGTGAACGCCATGATCGCCGCGATTAAGAGGCCCAGGGGTTGGGGGAACCACCAGATAAAGTGCAAAAGCCACGCCACCAGGCCGCACCAAGCGATGGTCCAGATATTCACGCGGATACTTCGGGTAGCCTCGGTTTGTTCCCACCATGCCACGAGCACAAACAGAAACGCGAAGTACGCAGCGAACATTTGCAGCGGCAAAGTTTTCACGACTTCACCCGAGTTTTCTTTAGGTCCAAACGCGGTGAGTCCCACCGTGTTGCTCATCAGGCTCTCGTTGGGCCAGGTGCCCCAGCTATTCCACTGCATGAGCGGCAGCATCAACCAATCGGCGCTGGCCCAGGCCAAGAC
>JBGTMM010000133.1:0-2663 GCA_041743635.1 Bythopirellula sp. | reverse complement strand
CCGGTTAATACTGAAACAAGCATGAACACGACCCAAGACAAACGCTTGCGCCAAGTTGCCATTCTGATCGCCAGTCTCGATGAGGCTTGGAGTGAGCGGATTCTTAACAGTTTGACCCCTCAACAGGCGCGGAGCGTGCGGCAACAGGTGGATCAAATTACGGAGATCGATGCCGACGAGCAACGCGAGATCGTGGCCGAGTTTCGGCAAAGCTTGGTTCAACCCCCCCAAATGCCAATAGAACGCGGTCAACACACGGCAGGGGTGGAACTCGACGCCTCGCTGCAAGAGCGAATCGATCACGACGATTACGCTCCCGCCGTGACGAAACAGCACGTCCCGTTTGAGGCGGTTTCGACGGGGGACGCGGAATATCTGGTGAAGATGCTGCAAGGCGAAAGTTCGCAAACCGTGGCAGTCGTGTTGTCGCGGCTGGACAGCGACCGTGCCGCCGAATTGCTCAGTCATTTTGCTCCCCCTCAGCAAGCCGATATTCTTGAGCGATTGAGCGAACTCGATTCCACAGATGAGCAGACGGTCCGCGTGGTCGAGGCGCAAGTCTCGCAGTGGATCGCCTCACAACGTCGCCGCAAAGAACGAATGATCGCAGGCCGAGAAATGGTCGAGCGTATCATGAGCCGTACCGCAGTTCGCACGACGCTGTCAGAAAACAAGGTGATTGCCACCTGTTTACCGCATCCGTCACCAGCGGTCGCCAACGAATACCGGCATTCGGCGGCAAAACGCGAAGCGTTGCCTCCACAGGTTCGCTATGAGCCAACTCCCCAAGAGCCCAAGATTGCCACACCGCCGCAGCCGTTTGCCGATCTCACCGCCAGCGAATGCTTGGCACGGATGGAACAGTTAACGGACGACAAGTTGCTGGCCGCGTTCACGCAAAGCGAAGCGCACGTCGTGGCAATCGCTTTGATGGGAGTTAGTGAGAAACTGCTTAAACGGGTACTGCGTAGCTTGACACGCCACGAGTCGCATCAGTTCCGGCAACAACTTCGCGAAATGGGTCCCACGCGGATCAGTGACATCCTCACCGCTCAGCAAGAAGTTCTCCGCACCGCCAACCAACTCCGCTGAGTGATAAGAAATAGTCAGACATGGCCACGATCATCAAAACTGAAACTCAGGCACGTGCAACTGGCACACCGCTAAGGCGCGTGGCCTTCGATCTGCGCGATTTCTCCGGCCAGGCGGACGACTATTTGGACCGCGTGCGTGTCGAGGCAACTAAAATTATTTCGCTAGCCAAGCAAGAGGCCGAGAAAATTCGCTCGCAAGCCGAGCAAGCGGGCCGCAAAGCCGCCGAAGAAGCCATCGAAAAAATACTCGACGATAAAGTCGCCCAGCAAATGCGCACCCTAACCCCAGCCTTACAAACTGCCGTGGCGCAGATTGTTGATTCTCAAGCCGATTGGCAACGGCATTGGGAAAAGTCGATCGTCGAGCTTGCTTGTTCATTTTCCAAACGGATCGTACGGCGCGAGTTGAAACAACAACCTGACATTGCGCTGGAATGGATTCGCGAGGCATTGCAACTTGCCAGTGGGGCCGCGGAAATCACCTTGCGGCTGCATCCCAGCGACTTGGTCACGCTGCGGTCTCAAGTCGAGCAACTCGCCGCTGTGTTTTCTCCTGCAGCCCCGGCACGGATTGTCGGTGACGAAACGATTTCCCTGGGCGGCTGCCGGTTGGAAACTCAGTTCGGCAGTATCGACCAACAACTGGAAACGCAACTAGCGCGGATCAGCGAGGAACTGAGCTGATTTCTACAGCCATCGACCATGAACACCATAGCGCCCGAACTACTGAATTCCGCAGTGCTTGCCGGGCTTACCGGCAGCGTGATGCAAACCGTTGGCTTGACCGCGGCGATCGCGGATTTTCCCGCGCCGGTGGGTGCTTTGGTCGCGATCGAAAAACAGTCGGGCGCAAGCATCGAAGCCGAAGTCGTGGGCTTTCGCGACAAACTTACTTTGGTCATGCCGCACGGTAGCCTGGAAGGGGTCCGTCGTGGCAGCCCGGTCACGCTGATTCGCACCACGCGCACGTTGAGCGTCGGTGATGCTCTGCTCGGTCGCGTGATTGATGCCCGGGGTCGGTGCATAGATGGCCGACCACAACCATTGCTCACCTCGCGCCGCGCCTTGAAATGCGAACCCATCCCCGCCACGTTGCGACCACGAATTGACGAACCCTTGGCCACGGGTGTTTGCGCGATTGATGCCCTGCTTACCTGTGGACGCGGGCAGCGCTTGGGCATTTTTGCCGGTTCCGGCGTGGGCAAAAGCGTGCTTATGGGAATGATGGGCCGTTACACGGATGCGGACGTGTCGGTGATCGCTTTGATCGGCGAGCGGGGCCGTGAAGTGAATGAATTCATCGAGCGCGAATTGGGCACCGAGGGGATTGCACGGAGTGTGATCGTCGTGGCGACGAGCGATGATCCGGCGCTTTTGCGAATCCAAGCCGCCTATGCGGCGACGACCATCGCCGAATATTTTCGCGATGCCGGCAAGGACGTGCTCCTGATTATGGACTCAATTACGCGGTTCGCGCTCGCGCAGCGCGAGATAGGCCTCTCCGCCGGTGAACCCCCCACCACGCGCGGGTTTCCGCCGTCGGTGTTCAATTTGCTTCCTAAATTGGTC
>JBGTMM010000132.1:0-4838 GCA_041743635.1 Bythopirellula sp. | reverse complement strand
TAAACTCGTGCCAATGATCCTCCTCTCGCTGCCAATACAGGGGAGCCTCCCAATTTTGTTGCTTGACGATACGCCAACCCTCTGCCAACCACAGCGGCGCTTGCTGATAACCGCCGTCGTTGATGAAATTGAGAAACTCGCCACAGGTCGTCAACCGATTTGCCAACCTAAAAGCATCCAAGAACACGCGGTGCGACGGTTCTTCATTGTCGTAGGCGAAGGAGCGCCCCTCATGCCCAATCCAATAGACGCCTTCCTCGAACGCCGTCCAACCCTCTGCTGAATGAGGCGTCAGTTCGGCAAATTTTCCCTCCCTAAAGCGGGGGAGCAAGGGATTGCACGAAAACACATGCTTGATATCCGTGAGCATAAGCTCCTGATGTTGCTGCTCGTGGTGTAGTCCCAATTCGATGATGTTGGCCAACTCGCTCGAGGCGTAGATGTCTTTTTTCAAGAGTTCCTGCATTTGTTCGTCAACAAAACGTCGATAACCCCAGACCTCTTCCATCGTTGGGCGGGAGAGCAATCCCCTCCGCTCGCGCGGGAATTGATCGCCCAATGCGTTGTAATAGGAGTTGAAAAGATATGCGTAACTGTCTTGAGCGGGTCGATACCGTGAATCGCGGGACAGCACAAACGTTTCGAAAAACCAAGTGGTATGCGCGAGGTGCCAACGCACGGGGCTGGCGTCGGGCATGGACTGGATACAACAATCTTCGACTGAGAGGGTTTCACACAATTGTTGTGTGAACTGCCTGACGCGCGTATACCGATCCGCCAACGAAATCGATTCTTGAACTCTCGATTCGACTAAAGTGCTCATCTTTCAAACTCTTCGCTGGCCACGTGCGCATCTTCTCCAAGCACAAAATAGAGCACGGCAAAATATCGCCTGGAATCTGTCCAAAACTTCCGCAGTTGAAAACCGCTGTGGCTCGCCAAATTGGCGAAATCCACGAGAGAATATTTATGAGAGTATTCGGTGTGAATCGTTTCATGCTTTTCGAAGTCAAAGGCGATCCCATTCACATGCACCCGCTGTCGACACTGACTGACCAGTCGTATGTCAACTCGATGATGACGTGTGTCATAACGTGCTCGATGGGAAAAGTTGTCTAAGTCAAAGTGCGCATCCAATTTGTTGTTCGCGTGTTGGAGCAAGTTGAGATTGAATTCGGCGGTAACGCCCGCGGCATCGTTGTAGGCCTCTTCGATGACTCGAACGTTTTTTCGCAAATCGATGCCAATCAATAGGGCACCGCCCGAACCGCAAGTGTTCGCAATCTGTTTGAGCAACACGAAAGCCGCGAGTGGCTCAAAGTTTCCAATTGTTGATCCAGGAAAATAGACTGCCCGACGTGTCGAGATGGGACATGCCCGCGGCAAATCAAACGGCTGCGTAAAATCCGCGATCACCGGCAAAACCTTAGTCTTAGGATGAGTGCGTCGCAAACGGCTAGCTGTTTGTTCTAAGTGTTGGCCAGAAATATCAATCGGCACATACACCGCGGGACGGCGAAGCTGGTTAAGCAGCAATTCAGTTTTGATGCTGCTCCCGCTACCGAATTCGATCAGGGTCACTCCGTCACCAAGTGCGAAGGCCATCTCTCGGGCGTATTCCCGCATGATGGCCAGTTCGGTCCGAGTGACGTAGTATTCGGGTTGCTCGCAAATCGCGTCAAAAAGTTGTGAGCCGCGGCGATCGTAAAAATATTTGCAAGGGAGCTGTTTTTGGGTTTTTGACAACCCGCGCAAAACATCGGTGAGAAACTCGTCATTGCCGGTACGCTCAGCGACCGAATTGGTAGTTAAACACTCAAGCATCGAATTCTCTCCCCAGCCATCACAAAACTTTGCTGTTACGTACAAAACCGACCCGTTCACCGGCGCACTTCCTGGCGGACGGCCAAGCTACAGACCGTCGTTAAGGGGAAGGCAAATGCCGTTCCAGATTACGGCAGGGGGAAAGATCGACGGCAACTTATGGCCGTCACTTCTTCGCTTCTTTCATCCAACTATCGCGCAGCGTCGACGTGCGGTTGAATACCGGTTTCTCCGGTTTCGAATCGACCGGATCCACAAAGAAGTATCCCAGTCGCTCGAATTGATAGTGTTCGCCGGGCAACGCATTCAAGAGCGATGGCTCAAGCTGCGCGGTTGTGAGCACCTCCAGCGAATGTGGATTGATGTTGTCGAGAAATGTGCCCCCCTCGGGAGCCTCGTCAGGATTTTCAGTGCGGAACAAGTGGTCGTACATCCGCACCTCGGCATGGATGGCACTCGCGGCCGAAACCCAATGGATCGTTCCCTTCACCTTGCGGCTGTGATCGGGATCAAACGTGCAGTGGAGCTCCGTCACGAGGCCTGTGGCGTCTTTGATCACTTCGTCGCACTTGATGATCCCCGCCGAGCGGAGCCGCACTTCGCCGCCCGGCTTCAAACGGAAAAACTTCGACGGCGCGTTCTCCATAAAGTCGTCTTGCTCGATGAAGATCTCGCGGGTGAGCGGCATGATCCGCGTGCCCATTTCGGGTTTTTGCGAATGATTGGCCGCTTCGCACTCGATGACCGTGCCAAGATCGATATTCGTCAGCACGACTTTGAGTGGCTTTAGCACCGCGAGCGCTCGCGGTGCCGCTTCGTTCAGATTTTCGCGGATTGCATCTTCCAGCCAGGCCATGTCAATTGTGCTGTTGAACTTGGCGACGCCGATCCGTTCGCAAAACGCTTGGATCGCCTCGGCCGTGTAACCCCGCCGGCGCAGACCGCGGATCGTGAGCATCCGCGGATCATCCCAGCCCGAGACGTGTTTTTCGTTCACAAGCTGCAAAAGCTTGCGTTTGCTCATCACCGCGTAGGTGAGATTGAGTCGTGCGAATTCGATCTGTTGGGGATGGTGAATACCCAGCGCTTCGCAAAACCAATCGTACAAGGGGCGGTGATTTTCAAATTCGAGAGTGCAGATTGAGTGGGTGATACCTTCTATCGAATCACTTTGCCCATGTGTGTAATCGTACGACGGATAGATGCACCATGTGTCGCCCGTGCGATGATGGTGGGCATGCTTGATGCGATACATCACGGGGTCACGAAGGTTGATATTTGACGCGGCCATGTCAATCTTCGCCCTCAAGGTCCGCGCCCCATCGGGAAATTCCCCTTGGCGCATCCGCGCGAACAGATCGAGATTCTCGTCGATGGCCCGCTCGCGGTAGGGGCTGTTCTTGCCGGGATCGACGAGCGTCCCGCGATACTCGCGCATCTCTTCGGCCGTAAGATCGCAGACGTACGCTTTGCCTGACTTTACGAGTTGCACAGCCCAGGCGTGAAGTTGCTCGAAATAATCGGACGCAAAAAACAAGCGGTCTTCCCAGTCGCCCCCGAGCCAGCGGACATCGTCGAGAATCGAATCGACATACTCCTGTTCTTCCTTGGTCGGATTGGTGTCGTCGAACCGCAGGTTGAACTTCCCGCCATACTCTCGGGCCAAGCCGGCATTGAGACAAATGCTCTTGGCATGGCCGATGTGGAGATAGCCGTTCGGCTCCGGGGGAAACCTGGTATGCACCCTCCCCTCGTTCTTACCGGTGGCCAGATCGGCGTCGATGATTTGCTCAATAAAATTCCGCGAGGCTTTTTCCTCGCGGGGAGTCGGTGCTGTCGACATCAGTGTTCCTACTTCAAAAACGATAGGGTTGCTCCCTCACTCCTCCAATTTAGCAAACCAAATCGATTTCTCGTAGGTGACTATCTATCGGACCCCATCGCTTTAGGCTGACACAATGTGGACAGTCGAATTTCGCTTTGTCCTCCTTTTCTAGCCTGAACCGGGCATCGCTACGCAGCAATGGCCGGGGGTGCGGAGAAATTCTTGCAACGACGCTGTGGGCAGCCCTCTGCGTTAAAGCTGCTGCTAATTGAGGACAATTTCTAGTGTCTGACCGGCCTCGACATTGACGGCTCGCTGCAGGTCAGGCTCTGTGAATTGCGGAGCGATTTTGTTTAGTATTTGTAGCGAGTCTTTCGCCGTCGATTGGGCAATCGAGTACGCATATCTGCCCGAGATCAATTCGCCCTGGAACGTTCCGTCGGGACTGACCTCGAAGCTCGTCAAATGACCGTTATCGAGCGGATGAAACGAAACGGCGACATTCCCGACCGGCTGGCCAGCTTGGGAAATTTTTCCGCTAACACTCACTGGTGTGCCCTTGAGTCCTGGTTGTGGTGCTCCACAACCGATTGCGCCCAGAACCATCACAACTGCTAAGTAACCTCGCATGGCACACACTCCTTTGGATTATAATTCGAGGTCAATGGTCTGTCCGTCCTCGGCGCCAACCAACCATTTCACGACGACACCATCCATCGAGTCCGCCAAGAAGTGGACTGAGCCATCTCCCATCGTGGCATTGACACCGCCGGAATGAAATGAAAACGGTTCGTCGTTGGGGCCGCAATTGTTGACCGACCAGCGGCACTCGGCTGGTCCACCATCGGGCGTGGAGTGATTATTGAGCTGTGCACGTCTGGACCCCGGGCTGATGGTGTTGCTCGGACCCGAGTAACCGTTGCCCACAGCGTCGGCGTCGGCCCACGCGAAAACACGCCGGCCATTGGGTCCGCTCGCCATGTTAATCGGATCGGCTGCGCCGGACACCGGCGTGAAGCGGTTTGAATAGGCACCATAATTCTCGACGTCGGGGTGCGAGCGGCCCGCGTCCTCGATCCACATAATCGTGTTGCTGGCCCCGTCGGTGACGCGGCCAAACCCACCGCCATCGCAATTCAAGAACGGGGCGACAACCTGACTCAGCCATGCTTCCGATCCGCTGCTAGGG
>JBGTMM010000131.1:0-4508 GCA_041743635.1 Bythopirellula sp. | reverse complement strand
GCCGAACGCGCTAGCGTCGGGTGGCACTAAGAAAAACCCGAGGCTAGCGCCTACGGCTCTTGAGTCATTCTTATTCGTGCAATTCGTATCATTCGTGGTAAAAAAATAAACGAACTTGGTAGCGATTTATGTTAGAACTCTACGATCAAATGCAAGCCGCGACTGCGGCGATTCGTCAACAGTGGGATCACACGCCGCGCGCGGGGATTATTCTGGGCACAGGGCTCGGTGGTTTTGCCGACCGCATCGAGTCGCCCGTCGCCATTGATTACGAACAGATTCCCCACTTCCCCCGCTCGACGGCGGTCAGCCATCGCGGCCGGCTTGTGTGCGGCCTGTTGGAAGGCGTGCCGATCATGGCGATGGAGGGACGCTTCCATCAATATGAGGGTTACCCGCTCAAGCAGATCACCTTGCCAGTTCGCGTGATGAAGGCCATGGGAGCCGATCTGTTGATCGTCACCCATGCCGTCGGCGGGATGAATCCCTATTATGTGCCCGGCGACGTGATGATCATCGACGATCAAATCAACCTCATGGGTGACAATCCGCTGGTGGGCATCAATGACGACCGCCTCGGCCCACGTTTTCCGGACATGAGCGCTCCCTACACGCCGGAGTTGATCGCGGTTGGCCAGGAAATCGCTCGCCAAGCCAATTTTCCCGTGCAGCGCGGCGTGATGGTCGCCGTCATGGGGCCAAACTTGGAAACTCGCGCGGAATATCGCTTCTTGCGGATGATCGGTGCCGACGTGGTGGGGATGTCAACCGTTCCCGAGGTGATTGTGGCCGTGCATGGTGGCATGCGGGTATTCGGCTTATCCGTCGTCACCGATATGTGTTTCCCGGATTCGCTCAAGCCGGCCGTTGTCGAAGAAATCATCGCCATCGCCAACTCCGCGGAGCCGAAGCTGCGGACCCTCGTGATGGGCATCTTGGCTTATGAGAAAATAGGGGCTCATGAAAAAACAAGGGCCCATGAAAAAACAGTGGCCCAAGAAAAAACAGGGGCCCCTGAGAAAGCTCGAGGCTGAGAGCAATGCAGCACATTGCCGAACAAATCGCCGCCGCGGCGCAAGCCGTGCGTGAACGCTGGTCAGCGACGCCCCGCGCGGGAATTGTGTTGGGCTCCGGCCTGGGTGGTCTCGTCGAAGAGATCGAGGTCGATACGACGATGGATTACGCCGACATACCCTACTTTGTCAAAAGCACCGCGCTGGGGCACAAGGGGCAACTCGTCTGCGGCCGGTTGGAAGATGTGCCGGTCGTGGCGTTTCAGGGTCGGTTCCATCTCTATGAAGGTTACTCCGCCGAGCAGGCGGCACTCCCGGCGCGACTCGCGAAAGCGCTTGGAGCGAACGCGCTGGTGGTCTCCAATGCCGCAGGGGGATTGAATCCCCGCTATGCAGTGGGGGACGTGATGGTGATCGAGGATCACATCAACTTCCTATTCGCCAATCCGCTCATCGGCGTGAACGACGACAACCTCGGCCCGCGTTTTCCCGATATGTCGTGTCCTTATGACTCCGAGTTCATGGAGATCGCGGCGCAAGTGGCGCGGAGTGAAGATTTCGTGTTGCATCGTGGGGTGTATGTTGCGATGTTGGGGCCGACTTATGAAACTCGCGCCGAGTATCGCCTGGCCCGGCGCTTAGGTGGTGACGTGGCGGGGATGTCGACCGTTCCCGAAGTGATCGCCGCGCGGCACGCCGGCATGCGCGTGTTCGGCCTGTCTACCGTGACCAACGTCGGGTCGCCCGATGCTCCGACCGGCACCACGGGGCACGATGTTATCAATGCCGCTATGTCGGCCTCGGCAAAACTCACAAAGATCGTGCGTGGCGTCGTGGCTTCGCTACGGTAATCAGATCAATCGAGTGGAATTATGAATCCCGTTTGGATCATTGCCAAGAAACGTGACGGCGAGGAACTCACGGCCGACGAAATCGGCTATTTTATTGCCGATTACGCCAGCGGCAAAATCCCCGATTACCAGATGTCGGCCCTCGCGATGGCGATTTACTTGCGAGGCATGACCACCGCCGAAATCGCGGCGCTGACCGATCACATGCTCGCTTCGGGGGCACGGTTTACTTGGCCAGCAGGGGGCGCGCCCAAGGTTGACAAACATTCCACGGGAGGCATCGGTGACAAAGTTTCGTTGCCACTCGCTCCCATGCTCGCGTGCTGCGGCTTGCAAGTGCCGATGATCTCGGGACGCGGCCTGGGTGCGACCGGCGGCACGCTCGACAAATTGGAGGCGATCCCCGGTTTCCGCACAAATCTCTCGATGGACGAAATGCGCGAGGTGATGGAAAAGGTCGGCTGCGTCATCAGCGGCGCGACTGCCGACCTCGTTCCCGCCGACCGCAAGCTTTACGCTCTTCGTGACGTGACCGCGACCGTGCCGTCGATTCCTTTAATCACGGCGAGCATCATGAGCAAGAAACTCGCCGAGGGTCTCGATGCCTTGGTGCTGGACGTGAAGTTCGGCAGCGGGGCGTTTATGAAAACCGCGGACTTGGCGCGAGAATTGGCTCAGTCGATGGTCAACACGGGCAAGCGGATGAACGTCTCAACGACCGCGCTACTCACGGATATGAACCAGCCTCTGGGCCGCATGGTGGGGAACGCCGTGGAAGTGAACGAATCGGTGGCGGCGCTGGAAGGGCAGGGGCCCGCCGATCTGATGGAAGTTACACTCGCCCTCGGCGCGGAATTGTTGGTCTCGACAAAGAAGGCTACTTCGATTGAAGCCGCTCGCCAACAATTACAGCAAACAATCGACTCAGGAAAGGCGCGTGAAAAATTTGCCGAAATGGTCGCAGCGCAAGGAGGAAATCTCGACGCGCCGCGACTCGTCGCGCCCCAGAGCCCCGTCACCACCAACCGCGCGGGCTATATCACGTCGATGGACACCGAAAAGCTGGGTCAGGCGGTCATCGCCATGCGCGGCGGCCGCAAACAACTGGGCGACGTACTGGATTTATCGACGGGTTTTGAAATGCTGGTGCGCCTGGGGGACCACGTCGAAGCGGGCCAACCGTTGGCAACACTCTTCGCCCCGACAAACATCGCCGACGAAGGTCGGCAACTGTTACTATCTGCGATTGAAATTGCGGAAGAGCTGCCGAATAAAAAGCCACTCATTCTTGATCGAATCGTGTAATTTATGATTTCAAAATGGCGTTGGGTGATTCTGCGATTATCGCGGCAACTTTGGTTACGGGCGACCCTGTTTGCGGTGCTAGGTGTTGTCACGGCACTAGTCTCCACGGTAGTGGAACGCCATCTGCCCTGGGAATTGCCGGGCAAAATTGGTGCTGATGCCGTTGATGGAATCTTGAACATTCTCGCATCGAGCATGTTAGCGGTGACTACGTTCTCGCTTAGTGTCATGGTCGCTGCCTACGCCTCAGCTACGAGTAACGCAACGCCGCGCGCGACCAAACTGCTCATGCAGGATTCCACCACGCAAAACGTGTTGGCCACCTTTGTGGGCTCTTTCCTGTATAGCCTCGTCGGATTGATTGCCTTGAACACCGGGGCTTACGGTGCTCGGGGACGAGTCGTTCTTTTTGTGGTCACGATGGCGGTCATTGTTTTGATCGTAGCCACGATCCTCAGGTGGATCGACCATCTTTCCCGGCTGGGGCGCGTCGGCGAAACGACTAATCGCGTGGAAAACGCGACGGCCGAGGCCATTAAAGGCAGGATTGAAAATCCATTTTTGGGTGGCAGACGTAGGATAAATGAGAAGACCTCAAGTTCATCGCTAGTCGAATTGTACTCGGAATCGGTTGGCTACATCCAGCATATCGACATCAGTGCCCTCTCCGATTTTACTGAGAAGCACGAGTGCCAGATTTATGTTGACGCGCTACCTGGTGCTTTTGTACATCCCGCTCGGCGTCTGCTTAGCGTTAATCTATCGGACGCTGGAGAACTAGAAAACCTTCGATCCGCGTTTTCAATTGATGACCAACGCAGTTTCGATCAGGATCCGCGATTTGGACTTGTCGTCCTCGCCGAAATCGCTTCACGGGCGCTCTCGCCCGCCATGAATGATCCCGGCACTGCCATTGACGTCATTGGTCGCGGTGTGAGGCTCCTTTCGCTTTGGCGAGATTGCCCAACTCAACTGGATGAGGAAAAGATTTCGTTTCCAAACGTTTGGGTGCCTCCCTTAGAAGTCGAAGATTTGTTTTACGACGTTTATATGAGCATAGCCCGCGATGGAGCGGGTGTGTTTGAAGTTCAGATCCGTTTGCAGAAAGCGCTACTGGCGCTGGCAATGTTGGGTGATCAGCGGTATAAAGCAAACGCGGCCAGACTCTCGCAAATTGCGCTTGAACTTGCTGATACTACTATTGAAATTAAAGAACAAAAAACTATTCTCGCTGACGTAAACCGCCAGATCCGTGAAATAGCAGACTGAAGCGGCAAAGCATACGATCCTTATCGAGGAGTGCCGAATCTATGTTACCTCAAGCCCAGCAACTCATCGA
>JBGTMM010000130.1:0-5726 GCA_041743635.1 Bythopirellula sp. | reverse complement strand
GTTTAATCTCAGGGAAATCACGCTTCACCCAGGTTTTTACCCGATCTCATGATTTTCTAGCTCGTTGCGTCGGCTGAATTGCTCGCCCTCATGTCGAGATTCAACGATTACGGCCGTTGACGCAACGCTCTTGCCCCTTTTCTTGGGCAACCTTTTTCAGATACGTGCGAAGGCTGTTTTTTCAGCTTCGTGCCATTGGTTACCGCGTATTGTCGTTTAACACCTTTTGAGACAGCCATGCCTTGTCACCACAAAATATTTTTGACGTTTCTCGCAGTGGTCGCCTTATACCCGACCGCGTTCGGGGCGGACTTCGACTTTTTCGGTCGTTCGGGCGATGCGATTGAAATTGACCTCGCGAAAGTCCCCGGCATTCCCGCAGGGGCGACTTTTTCCAACTTGCAAACGTCCCCGCGGCACACTCGCTTGTTAAGTGACACGCTTGTCGGCACACCGTTTAGTAGTTCGGGCAGGTTTTGGTTATTTCCGAACAGTGCCGCGAACTCGCCGAGTTTGGGTGATACCGACTCAACCGCACGCGGTTTTCAGGGCACTCTCACGGGTTCCGTGCTAGTGAACGGCGTGACCAAGACTTTTGAAATTAACGTGCGAAAGGGCTTCACCGGCAATGGTCGGGAACAGGTGGGCCAAAGCCTCGAAGGCTTGGGCCGCACGAATAATCCGCTCTTCGTCGCACAACAGCAGCAGCGATTGAGTTATCTCGGTTACGTGGCAGAAGGGAATCTGCTGGTTCCAGCGACTGGCATTTTTGATGCAAGAACCGATTCGGCGCTACGCACGCTGCAAGCGGCCATCGTCGGTGGGGTGAACACGACGCAAGACGGCGTTGACGGCATCATTGGCCCAGTGACCGCCGGCTGGCTGAATGCGGCGAATGCCCCGGTGTGGGAGCGGCTCATCGACCCCGATCCACAGAGCATTCCCTGGTCGGTGAACCGCTTGATAGGGAATTTCGACATCCTCCCTAGTCGTGATCCGGGGACGGGCCAACGAACGGGCAACACGCCGCAATTCGAAGATTTTGCGACAAGTTGGACCTTGGAAGCGATTCGCCAAAGCTCGGCGGCGGCGAAGGGACTCACGGGCAGAACGCAACTGGTAAACGCGCTTTCGGCTCCAGACGGCTATGGTTCCGACTGTTGTCATAACACCCATCGGGCGGGGATGGATATCGACCTGCACGTCAATGGCTCGACCTGGAATTTCGGCAATGGCACGCTGAGCAGCGAAGAAAACATAGTCGTGCAACACGCCGTGGCGTTTATCGACAACGCTGCGCCGGACGCGCGAGTGTCCCGTATCATTACGTCCAACGTTGACATTCTCAACGGGATTCGCAATTTGCGTCCGACCATGTCCTTCTTCAACGACACTTCCGGCGGCCACCAAAATCACTTGCACTTCGATATTGGTCCGCCGACTCAGCGCGCCGATGTCGCGGAACTGCGTGGCGATTTTAACCTGGATGACGTTGTAGCTGCAGGTGATATCGACCTCTTGCGAAAGAATTTCAACGGCAATGCGGCGATTTATGGCTTGGCCGCGCCAACGAATGTCGTTAATTCCGCTGATCTCAACGAGTTGGTGCGCGGCGTGCTGAGCACGCGCTTTGGGGATGCGAATTTGGATCGTCGTGTTGATGCCGCCGATGGCACGCAGATTCTCAATAAGCTGGGAGCGGGAGAAGGGCAGGGTTGGGCTGACGGCGATTTCGATGGTGACGGCCGCGTGACCGCCGCTGTGGATGGCAGTATTGTGCTGGAGAATTTCGGGTTTGGCGGGAGCCTTGCGGCGGCACTGACGGCGCTAAATCCGGGGGAAGTGGTTGCCCGTTTCCAGAAAAATTCTGGCAGGCTGCTCATCGATGCGAACGCGATTTCGCTGTTGGTGTTGCGCTCGCCAGGGGGTGATTTGGGAGTTGTGTCCCCCATTGATGACTTCGACGGCGCTGCGGCCATCGACCAACCGACGCCTCAAGAACTCGCGTGGCTGAATTTTGCAGACGATCTCACCGGGCAGATTGAGGTGCAACTCGGCGCGAATCTTGCGGTAGGTGACCTCGCGTTCTTTGCGCAAGTCGTTGGCGGAAATCTCATGCCCGTGGCTATAATGCTTGTTCCCGAGCCAGGGAGTTTGATGATCGTGGCTTGTGCCATTTCTTTGATGATTCTGAACTTGCGGTATCAAGCGCGAGTCTAGCCGGAAAGTTTGAGACTTGATGAAAATTTGTGCTTACAGTTTGCTTTTGTTGCTATCGGTCTGGAATCGCTGCGAAGCACAAATTGCCGTCGACGGCACACTCGTCGGCGACGAAACCAACTACGGTGCGGCGCGATCGGTGCAGAACACCAATTCCGGTTATGGCAGTGCCATGAACGGCGATGCGCGGTATGCCAACGGTGGGTCGGAAATCGATCAAGTGTTCGCCAGCGTGCGAGACGACAGACTCCATGTGTTGGTGACCGGCAATTTGGAAAGCAATTTCAATAAGCTGAGCGTGTTTATTGATTCGGTGCCCGGCGGGATGAATCAGATCGTTGGCAGCAACTTGCCAGCCTTGGTTGACCCCTATTGCTGCTCGGGGAACGGGGCCTTGCAGCGCTTCAATGGACTGCGGTTCGACACTGGTTTTGAAGCGGACCATTTTCTCACCTTTTCCAATGGGGAACATACTTTTGGTTCACCAGCAATCACGCGGTGGACACTGTCAGCGTACTATGCCGACCTCACACAAGGACCGAGCGGCAACAAAAGCGAAATCGGCTTTCAGCGCAATGCCTCGGGCGCCGAGCCAGGATTGGGAATCGGCGAACCGATCGATCAACTCAATAATGGTTGCATCGGGCCGAGCGACACCAGTTGCTCACCACCCGAACACGAATTTGCCGAGCCGATTGATACGGTGAACGATCCCACGAACAGCCGCGGCCATCGTGATTTTCTCAACGACGTCGGTTTGCTGATGGCGATCAACAACAGCAATACACAGGGCGTGATTTCTGGCACGGGGGCCGCGACGGGCAACCCGGCGAGCGTGCTCACGGGCATCGAGTTTTCATTGCCACTCTCAGTGCTGGGCGATCCAACAACCGACATCAAGATCGCAGCGTTCATTGGAAACGGCAAACATGATAATGTCTCGAATCAATTCGCTGGAATCGGTGTGCTTCGGAATAACCTCGGAAGCCCGGGATCGATCAACTTGGCCAGTATCACAGGGAATCAATTCGTGACCGTGCCAGTGCCGTCGGCGGATTTCGATGGCGATGGCGATGTGGACGGCCGGGATTTTCTCGCTTGGCAACGGGGCGAAGGCGATGCCGACGGTAATAGCATTGTCGATGCCACTGATCTGATGATTTGGCAGAATCAATATGGCATGGAGGGATCGCTGGCAGCGAGTGTCACGGTGCCCGAGCCACAGGCGTGGGTTCTGCTGTTCATTGCTGCGATTTGCACCTGCCCTAGCCCCCGGCGCGAGCCGTGGGGTCGGAGGTTTTGTAAATCATAATCCCCACTGGCCTGCGCCGGGGGCTATTGGGAAGGCTAAATCCGCTAGCTTTTAATCGATCTTGACCCGCAAGGGCGTTCTGGCACATATTGCCGCAATGCCGTCGCACCATGCGTGCGGTGGACCCTCTCTCAGTCACGTGCAAATGGAGGTGCACATCATGAAACGCGATCTGGATCTCGCGCGGCAATTGCTTCTGGATATAGAAGCTCGGGGAGCGGATTGCTCTGTGAGTGCCTTACACCCCAGCACAAATAGCTGGCCCGGCACGAATGGCGAGTCTCACAGCAGTCATGACATCGAGGAACGGATTCGCTACCATCTGAGACTCTTGATCGACGGCGGGTTTTTGAAAGAAGTCGATCGTACGACCGCCGGGGTTCCTTGCGTGCGGCTCACTCACGATGGACATGAGCTTTTGGAACTTGCGCGGCATGAACCGCTCTGGCGGGAAGCGCAATGGCTCTGCCAGGAACGTACCGGCGGGGAATCGCTCACTGTGATCCGCATTTTTCTAGTGCGTCTGGCCGTCGGGCCAAGCGGATACTTGCCGCGCGAACGCGGCGGCTTCGTGACGCGCCGTCCCCGCTACTTGGCGCATCCCGAGGAGCGACCCACACCAAATGGCGTTCGTTATGTGCGCGTTCGACCTACAACGGAAGACGTTGTTGAGCGTCCGGTGCGTTATCTGACCGATGTAGAAGTGCAGAAAGACTATGAAACGCTGTGCCGTCACGAATTGGACTATGAATCGGCGTTTCCGACCCATTTGATCTGATTTTTTGGCAAACATACTTTGTTTAAAGCAACGATCCACGGAGATCGGTGATGAATCGGGGCGCTGCTCGCAGGGGCAGCGCCCTTTTTGTGTTTAGAACGATGGACGTTCGCCCACCCCAGGGAGATTAACGCATGCGTGCCTGTCGTCGACACGACTTTCAAATTTTGCTGACCTTAATGCTCGTTTGCTCGGCCACAGTCTGGGCTGATGAAGCCGAGATCCCCTTCGCCGCCGAGAGAGTGGCGGCAATTGCCACGGACTCGCCGCCTGCTCCCGCGCCCCAAGATGTGGCTCGGGAAGTGTTGCGATTGCAGGAAGAAATGGGAGGCTCGATTGTCTCAGACTTCGCTACGCAATCAGGCTGGAATACTCCGCCTAATCCATCGCCTGTGCCGCAGCCTTGGCGGGGAGTGCACAATTCGCCAGTGTTGGCATTGCGCGAAACGGCTTGGCAATTGGAACAATCGGCCTATCTGTTGGAATCGCTCGACCTCTACTCCCAGGCCGATGCCTTGCGGGAAACGGCGGATAAGCTCCGCATTGACGGACGGAAGTTAAAGGTGAATGGCTTCACGGCGCAGGCGAAATCGCCTTAAATAGCCACCCGCGCGAGCGGGGGGGGCTGACGTTGAGCCTTCTATTTTCAGGACCCCACGGCTCGCGCCGTAGGCTGCTCTTGGCAATAGCGAATAATTGACATTCGCTTCAGTCGCCAGTAGCCTAGTAGTTATGCGGTGAGTTGGGGAATCGCGTAACTAGCGAGGGCGTGAGGACTTCTGTCCAACATCGCCTCCGGGTGAATTAAACGCTCGGTGGTTGCGCTGCGTGTTTCTTTTGCGTAAATTCCAAGTCGCCGCCGGAACAAGAGAGAGTCCCGACCAGAGATTTCTGAGCGATGTCGAAACTCGGTGAATACCTTATTAAAAAGCGCGTCATTGGCCCCGAGCAGTTGCAGGAAGCCGAGACGGTCGCCTCGTCACGCAAACTCAAGTTGCAAGATGCCATTGTGCAGCTTGGGTACGGCACGCCCGAGCAAGTCTGGCGGTCGCTGGCCGAGATGCACAAGTATGAATACTACGACTTAAATAGCGTACCAATTCCACCCGCCGTGGTGGAACTTGTGCCCGAGTCAGTTGCGCGTGAAAACGCGGTGATTCCGTTTTCGGAAGAGGATGGCAAACTCAAGGTCGTGGTGAGCGATCCCGAAGCGTTTGAAACCTTCGACAAGTTGCAGTTCATTCTGAACCGCAAAGTCGAAATCGGCATCTCGACCCGTGAGAGCATTCTCGAAGCGATCAACCGCAACTACGGCCAGGTCGACGGTGAATCGGCCGACTCGATGTTGCAGGAATTCACCGACACGGCCATCGACTTTACCGAGACCGAGGGGGATGATGCCCATGGCGACGACGA
>JBGTMM010000129.1:0-8394 GCA_041743635.1 Bythopirellula sp. | reverse complement strand
ACCGGCCGCATGGCTCGCTAGGGTACGTAACCCCGGTGGAGTTCGCGGCCCGCTGCTGGTCTTCCGTTCGGGGTACGCCCACACACCAGAAAAGCAGCGGCGTTACCCAACCCGTACTCTCATAACACCTGGTACCAATTTTGGGGTCAGGTCATTGCGGCACAATTACCGCAAGCAAAATCAGCAGCAGGCTCATTCCGAGGCAGCTCATTTAGGCTTAAAGAATCACAGGCCGAGCAATATAGATTCGAAGCTGCCCATGCTTCAGTGACTACGCGAGCCTGCTGAGCACGGTTCTTGTAGCCTTTTATAAGAGCGGCTGGCATGACAAGGTCCATATCAGCAATCACCGTTAGTTTCCAGCGCAAATGCTTGTCTGAGTTCTAATGGTATAGATTCAAGCTTAGAGCAAGCTAACAGGCCAACGTTGTTTGAATCAGGGTTTGACTCTCCAATGTCATCCCAGTCTGCAAGCAAAACTCTGGCGTTGGGAATGTTTGTATAGACGCTTATTACTACACCACCTGCGACCTCAATAAAAATATCAGATGGATTTGACTGATGCGATAACATAGAAATCTCCTTCCCAAGGCATGAAATCTCACACAGCTATTTAATGGTTATAAGGAAGACCTCAAGGATTTCGCAAAGCTTTTTGAGGAAGGAGATGTAGTTGGCATGTTCGGCGCCACCCGAAGGGCCCTAACGGTTGATAAATTTAGCGATTTGCTGGTCGTCCATGATCGGCTCGGGTGTGAGGCACGGCGAAGAGAGTAATATAGATGACGGCCCAATGCGAAGCCACCCACGCGTTGTGCAACCCTTGCAGGGTAGGAAACCGGTGGCTACGGTGTTTAACCGCTGCGCGGTAAAGAGCTGGGTACCCACGTTCCCCGCTCGCCTGGGCACAGAAAGCTGTTGAAAAGGATTGTCAGCCAGGACCGTGACAAGATACCACGGTTCTATCAATCATTCGACAGCGGGGGTGGGTTCCGCGCGGTCTGGTTCATCAGAAATTGACGGCACGGGAGGTTCCGTCGGCACGCCTATGAACTCTCCCTGCACACAGCCGGGACAGATACAACCTTCTCGTCCACAGCAGCCAACGAATACGCTGTTCTGGAACCCGCAGGGCATTGAGGGACACCGCATCGTGTCGTGGTACCAGCGCATCACATAGACGTGGTTGGAGACGCTCAAATCGACAATGCCGCGAATCGGATTTTCGCCTTCGACGGTGTAGTTCCGCACGCCCCGGTAGTTGGCGTGATCGCCATAGCCGCTAATGCCCGGCGACCAGTAATTTTCCACGACGCAGGCATGACGAGTGACCGCCAGCTTGCAGAAGATTTCTTCATGCATGGAGCTGGGGGGATCCAGGAGTGTCAGTTGCGCGAACGGGCCTTGATCGCTCAGGCAGACAGCCGCTTGGGCCGCTGCCACGGTACCCAAACTATGGGCGATGATCTGTGTCGAGCGCGGATTCACGCCACGGGCCCGCAGGGCGGCGGCCATCATGCGGCCCTGGCAACGACCGATGCGAATCGGTTCGTCATTAAATGGCGACACCCGCACGGCGTTCCAGTCCCAACTCAGGATGTTGTAGCTATCGCCACAGCGACATTTGAGCGCGTTTGCCCCCGCGATGCCCAAAGTGGTGCGAATTTTTTTAGGGAGCGGATTCCAGCCGTGCGTGATAACAATGGTCGGCTTCGTGGGATCAATTCCATCGCACGGGTGTGCGCCGCAGGAATAGTTCAGCAAGACGCCGTGGCGGTCATTGCCACCCCTTTGGAGGACGGCGGTGTTGAGACCGCAGCCTAGTGTGCAAGTGAGCAGCAACAGCGCAAGCAGAAGTTGCCGGCGAGCATTGTCCATCCTTGGACCTGTTAAACTTTCGGGCCTGTGTCGATTGTGACATCAAGCCTTGCAGGTGAGTTAAATTGGAACGGCAATCCGCTGTTCCGGTGGGTCGGGTCGTGCTTTTGGTATCGTCTTTTCCGGGATAAACTCTACAAGTCGATGCGTGAACTCGTAAGAATTGAACACCAAACCTAGCCGGAGGGCAACGCCCTCCGGGTCGAGGTTCATCCAATATAGCCCGGACCGCGTTGCGGTCCGGCTAGGTCTATCGATAGAAATCCTCATCATGACCAAACAATTATTCCCTGGTTTTCCAGAGGGCCTCGTGCCGTTTCTCAGCGAGCTCGCCAAGCACAACAATCGCACTTGGTTCGAAGCCAACCGCGCGCGTTACGAAACCCAGGTCCGCGAACCGGCGCTGGAATTTATCACGGCGATGGCGGGGCCGCTGAAAAAAATCTCGTCGAACTTTGTCGCGATACCCAAAAAAGTGGGTGGTTCGCTCATGCGGATTCATCGCGACGTGCGTTTCTCGAAGGATAAGAAACCGTACAAGACGAATCTAGGCATTCATTTCCGTCATGCGGCGGGGAAAGACGTTCACGCTCCGGGATTCTATTTCCATGTCGATCCGCAGGATGTATTTCTCGGCGCGGGGATTTGGCATCCCGATTCCGACGCCTTGAGTCGAATCCGCGAGGCTATCGACGACAACCCTGTTGCCTGGAAGAAAGCCAAGGCAAACAAATCGTTCGCGGCAGTATTTGAACTCTCGGGCGACACGCTGCGCCGCCCGCCGCTAGGATATCCTTCCGACCATCCGCAGATTGTGGACCTGAAGCGCAAAGATTTCATTGGCATTTGCCGATTGGACCACGAAGACTTGCTGGAACCAACGATCCTCGACCAAGCCGTCGAAGCCTTTCGCACGGCGAAACCGTTGATGGGGTTTTTGTGCAAGGCGGTAGGGGTGAAATTTTAATTGTTAGATCGCTTCGCCGCGGGCGACTACTATATTTCTTCGCCTCTGGCGAACCGGCTGAGCGATTCTTGGTAGCGCTTTTTGCCGGCTTCGTCCACCCGGGGGATTTCGCGGGCGTTTTCTTCGCTTTCCTTGCGGAGGGTGGCAATCATTTGGAGAGAGTCGACTTGATAATCGGAAATCGCCTTCACCAGCTTTTCCAGCGAATCAGCGCTGATCGTTGATCCATAGCCCGCCTTAAGCGCGGCGCGTTCTAGCTCCTGGCCTAGATCGGCAATATCTTCCAAGCTTTTGTTGACGCCCCGTTTGAGGGCCTCGGTCGATTCGGTTGCTTCGTGCAGACCTTGTTGCGATGTGTAAACCGTGCCGAGGATCGTGAAGACGTGCTCATTGGTGGTGAAGAACGTGACCGCCCGGCGGTAGACTTGATCTTTCACATCGTGAGTTTGCTTGAGTTTTGTGACCAACGTTTCGCCGACGTCGTAGCCAATGGAAAGATTTTCGGAAATGTCCTTCACCAGTTGATAAATGCGGTCCTGTTTCTGAAACTCGTGGCGCGCTTCGTCACGGGCAAGCTCCAAGCGGCCTAGCGTGCTTTCATCCCCTTTGTGTTCGTCGATGGCCGTTTGTGAAACGGCCAAGGCGTCTTTCGCTTTGTTGAAATGCGGAAGCTGGGCTTCAAGTAATTCGCGGGCCAAGATTTCCGCTTCCTTGAGCGCGAAGCGGAAGTCGATGTAGCCGTCCATAATGACCTGCTCGCGATTAAGCTGGTCCTTGGTGTCGGCACACACGTCGCGATAAACGTCGACGATTTTTTCAAAACGTGCGTAAGGCGTGCCACGCTGGATCCGCATCCAGAGGTTAGCCATTTTTTCGGTCACGCCGAGCTTCCCGTCGTCGAGTTGGCCGATGAGTTTTTTCGAGTCCTCGCGGATCGAGTCGAACATTTGGCTGATTTCCAAAAAGCGGTTGCCGACGTTGATGTTCTCGACGTTTTCGCGCACCAGCTTGTTGAACGTGCTCATGTGCTTGATCGTTTTGGCGATGGCCAGGGCCTTGGCTTCGTCGATGTGGCGAACTTCTTCCAGCAGTCGAATTAACTCGGCGGGGACCTCCTCGTTTTTGGTGAGGCCAAATTTTTCGAGCACGTCGACCGCCTGATCCAAGTACTTTTGCATCTTCTTCTGGGTGGCAGGCGCCGTGGGTTGGGTTTGGGTTGCTTGGGCCATGGCTTAACTCGCTGGAGGTCGGGTGTTGTCGATACGTATTCGCTGATGATAAAGTATTCGTGCCGCCAAGGAGCGGCGTTTTTGTTAGCTTATCACGATGGGCGGCAATTCAACAGCGTTTTTTTGTTTCTCGATAGCTTGAGAAGAAATAGCGGTTTCGCAAGATGGCCAAGGTTCAATACGCCCAGCAGGAAGAACCGGCCGCCAAAAGCGAAACCCTGCCGCGCGTTGCCAAGCCGGAGCAGCTCAGTTTGCCCGAGTTGATCCGCATCATGGATGTGGCCACGGAACTGCGGCAAGAGCAAGAAGTGGTCGAAGAGCAGTTGAATCTCGACCAAATCAAAATCCGTTTGCGAGAACGGTTGATGGAAGCGGCCAAGGTGGCCGGCGACCCGGTTACGGCCGAGCAGATCGACGCGGCGATTGAAGATTACTACGACAAGCTGCACTCGTTCGAGGAACCCCAGTGGAGTTTTCATGTGTTGCTTGCGCACTTTTATGTGCGGCGGGTGACCCTTTTGAAATGGGCTATTGGCATTGCAGCCCTCGCTGGGCTCGCTTGGGGACTTGGTTAATAAAGGGCTGGGATGAACGCGCGTTCGGGACACTCGGTGGGTAATGCGTTGCAGCAGGGCGTACAAGTCTTAAATGGGCGGCTGCAAGAATGTTTGAACGCGATGACCGAATTGGACCAATCCGCGGGGGAGTTGGTGGAACGACGCGCCAAGGCGTTCCTGGAGCTTGCCGAGCATTACCTCCCGTCGATCGATCAGCAATCGGTAGCGGGGACGTTTCAAGAAGTCCGTGGTCAACTGATGGAAGTGCTCACACGCAAACAACGGCACGAACGCGAGCTACAGAAAACATTGGAAGCTGATGGTGCCGAAGCGGCGCGGCTGGAACAAGATTTGGATCGTGTGACCGACGTGCTCAACGAAAAAGTTGCCCGGCGCGAAGAGCTCGAGAAAATTGTCGCGCAGAGGTTGCAGAGTGACGCTGAGTTTCAACGCTTGTCAAAAGAGGCGCTCCTCGCGGAGCGGGAACTCGAACGCGACGAACAGCGCGTGACCGACATTCAGCAAGAAGCCGATGAAAAGTTGCCCTCGTACGAGAAGAGCGGCCTTTTCCAGTATTTGCACAAGCGAGGCTATGGCACACCCGGTTACAAGAAAGAAGGTCTCACTAAGCGGCTCGACCGCTGGGTGGCGGGCTTGATCGATTTCCCGCGGGCCCGTCGCGGATACGAGTTCTTGCGCGTGACGCCGGAACTCATGGCGCATGAAGTGAGCCGGCGCCGCGATCAATTTAACGCCTTGATGGAATTGGTTGAAGCTTGCGAGGATCGGCATAGCGATGAAGTGGGACTGACTGCCGTCATGCGTGAGGGGCAGGAATTGGGCCAAGCCCGCGACAATCTGGTCGCCGAAATTGGCAAGCAACAGGACCGCGCGGTAACACATCGCCAGGAGCTCGTAGCGCTCGAAAGCTCGCGCAATGTATATTACGAACAAGCCGTGAGTCGCATGCAGGAGTTTCTCGCTGGGCTTGAAGAGTGGCGATTGCAACACGCCTCGCGAAGCACGCCTGAGCCGCAAGACGATCAGATCGTCGCGGAGGTTATATGGATCGGTGAAGAGCTCAACAGCACCAAGCAACAGGGGGCTGAACTCACATCAGAACAACAGACCTGGAAACGCCGTGCCGCTGAATTGCAAGACATTTGGCAACGCTTCCGCCGCAAGGATTTTGATTCAGGGCGCTCCATGTTTCGCCCTGATTTTGAGATTGAAGGCCATCTCGAGAGCTTCATACGAGGACAGCTCGGCCGCGATGATTTGTGGTCGGCGATTCGCAGTGCCCAGCAGTTCGCTCCCCCTTGGCACGAAGATTCTGGACACGGCCATGGTCGGGGAATTGAGATCGACTTTTCTCACGTGCTGCTGCGGGTATTAACTGAAATCGCCGGGCAAGCGCTGCGTCATGTGGCCGAGCGGGGGATGGAGCGTCGCGGACGCATTCGTCAGCAGCAACGGGTGGAAGCGGGACGACCGAAATTCCGCAATCGGGGTTTCACCAGCGGCCGTGGATTTTAGTGCCAGCAGTGTGCAAATTGCGGAAAATCCGCAATTTTGAGGTGGCAAGAAGAAGGGCGGTGCCAGCTACGGGGAAATTCGGCTATAATCAACGGCCCACAAATTGAGCCTGCTAATCTGGCCTTTCATTTTTTGAAAAAGGCACTTTCTGATAAGCGAAAGGATTCCCCCATGTCCCGCCGTGTTGTTTGCTTCGTGCTGTTGTTGGCGGCTATTGTTCTCAATGTGCGAGAAGCCGAGGCCCAGATCGTGCGGAGAATTCGGGAACGGCGCGCGGCGGCGTTGGCACCGCCCGTGGATCCGAATGCACCGGCTCCCGTGCCGGGTGCGGTTGTTCCACCCCCCCAGTTGCCCTTGCGACGGGGATTCTTCGCGCGGCGGATGCAACAGCGGCGCGATTTGGTGGCCCTACTGGCTGCCGAAGCGCAACCCACGCCAGCGGCTCCAATCCTGCCGCAGCAACCGCCAGGCCTGGCCCAGCGCCGAGCGGTTCAAGCGCTTCGACAGGCCTCGGCGATGGCGGCACCAGCAATGCGGGCGCTGTCGCCAGGGGAAATCTCGCTGATGGAAGTTCCCGCCTTGCAAACCGCTCTTTCCAACACGAGCGGAGAATTGAGCAACGAGCTTAATCGTTTCACATCGGCCGCGAGTTGGCAGGGCTTTTTGAAATTGCCGGCGGGTGTTGTTGACGAAGGAACCATTGATCTCGCGGCACTGCAGACGGTGCTTATGCGGTTTGAAAACGTGGCACGAAATCGCGAATTTGCCCAGATCGCGGAACTCTCGAGCTTCAACCAAGCACGTTCGATTCTCAACGAACTGGCGAACCGCGTGGATGAGCCAGAGACGGAAGGTCCGCAATTGATTGATCCGGCAGGCGAGACGCAATTGTTAGTTGAGAGTGAGCAACTTGAAGAAACCCTGCCGGCACCCGAGCCGCTGTTGCCGAGGAACGAAGGCGAGCATTCGATTTTGTTACGGGAATAGAAAAGAAATAGTCTGTGAGCTGTGAGGAAACTGCAAAGACAAATATTTGAAGCGCCAAGGTCGCTAAGAAAGACTTCTTTAACCACGAATCATCACGAATGACACGAATAATTTGATTCGTAAGATTCGTTTCGATTCGTGGTTATAAAATCTTTCTTGGTGGACTTGGCGGTTCATCTGACTTTGCAATGCTCATGGAGCGACTTACCCCGCGATCATCTCCGCAATCGTTTTCCGCGCGATTTCCAACGCTTCTGGCGTCCATCAGGCGTTGCGCTCGCCCTTCTGAGTCAACTATCTACAAGGTGGTTCTAAACCAAAAGTAGGACGCTGATTTATGAGTTGCCGAAGACTCAAAGCGCAGGTATAGTTAAACTTATGATTAGCGATCCTGTTCAAGTCTCTCTCGATCCTCAACATGCCACGGTGCTGGCGAGTCTCGCGCAGCAAACAGGCAAGTCGTATGAGCAGTTGGTTGCTGATGCGATTGAAGCGGCGTTCACCACACAGGGTCACTTGATGGGGGAACAGCTCTCTGCCGAAGCTCGGCATGAAAATCTTCGCGCATTGCTGGAGAGAATGTCCCAACTTCCTGTATGCCATCCCCGGGATGGCTTGACCGGTAGGGACCACGATCAGATTCTCTATGGTCGAGAGAAGTCATGATCTTTGTCGACAGTGGTGCCTGGTTCGCCTCGGCTGTCCCGACGATCCCGATTACGTTGTTGCTCAAGCTTGGTTTCATGCCAACCGTGAGCCACTTGTCACGACCGATTATGTTGTGGATGAATTGCTCACCTTGTTCAAGACGCGCGGCGAGTTTCAAAGATGTCTTGATTGGGGGCGGCAACTGTTGGAGGAAAGAGTCGCACAGATTGAATGGGTGCATCCGTCCGACATTCACCGCGCCTGGATCATTTTTCCACATATACCGATCAGGAGTGGAGCTTCACAGATTGTGTGAGTCGCGTCGTGATTGAAAGGCTCCAGATTAAAACAGCCTTTGCTTTTGATGAGCATTTCCGACAATTTGGTGACTTAATCGTTGTGCCGTCGTAAGAACAAAGTAGATTTCTAGAAACGAAGGCGAGCATTCCATATTGGTGCGGACCAACAAGAGCTGACTAGCAGCGCAGGCGATTGTGACCTGACCCCAAAATTGGTACCAGGTGTTATGAGAGTACGGGTTGGGTAAAGCCGCTGCTGTTCTGGAGTGAGGGCGTAGCCCGAACGGAAGAAC